>DASPSF010000146.1:0-2437 GCA_035624075.1 Steroidobacteraceae bacterium
CGCCCGAGGCTGACACGGTAGTCGACGTGCGTGACGTTCACTATTCGATTGGCGGCCGGGCGATCTTCACCGGCCTCAGTCTGCGCGTGCGCGCCGGCCGCATCACCGCCGTCATGGGACCGAGCGGCACCGGAAAGACGACGCTGCTGCGGCTCATCACCGCGCAGAACACCGCCGACAGCGGCGAGGTGCGGGTTTTTGGCCAGGACGTTGGCCGCCTCTCGGGCCGGGAGATCTATGCGCTGCGCCGGCGCACCGGAATGCTGTTCCAGAACGGCGCGCTGCTCACCGACATGGATGTGTTCGACAACGTGGCCTTCCCGGTGCGCGAGCACACCGACCTCCCCGAGTCGCTCGTCCGCACGCTGGTGCTGACCAAGCTGCAGGCCGTCGGCCTGCGCGGCGCCGCGCAGCTGATGCCCGCGGAGCTGTCCGGCGGCATGGCGCGGCGCGTGGCGCTGGCGCGCGCCATCGTCATGGACCCTGAAGTGCTGATGTACGACGAGCCCTTCGTTGGTCTCGACCCGATCTCTCTGGGCGTCATTCTGCGTCTCATCAAGCACATGAACGAGGCACTCGGCATCACCAGCATCGTCGTTTCCCACGACGTGCGTGAGCTCGGCAAGATCGCCGACTACAGCTATCTGATCTCCGGGGGTCGCGCCGTAGCCGCCGGCACACCCGCTGAGCTCAGCGACAGCGACTCGCCGGCGGTGCGCCAGTTCATGACCGGGACGCCGGACGGACCCCTGGCTTTCGATTACCCGGCGCCCGACTACGCGGCGCAGCTGCTCGGCGAGAGCGAATGATGAGCGACGGCCAGCGTGGCGAGGGCTTTCTGCTCGAGGGCGTGCGCCGCCTCGGCTCGGCGGCGATCTTTCTCATCCGGCTGCTGATGGCCTGCGCGCCGGCCCTCAGGCGGCCGCGGCTGCTGGCACACCAGATTTACAACGCCGGCGCCCGCTCGCTGATCATCATCATGCTGTCGGGACTGTTCGTGGGCATGGTGCTCGGACTCCAGGGCTACGACCTGCTGCAGCGCTTCGGCTCGGAGGAGTCGCTCGGCATCGCCGCGGCGCTCGGGCTGCTGCGCGAGCTGGCGCCGGTGATCACCGCGCTGCTGTTCGCCGGCCGTGCCGGCACCGCGCTCACCTCGGAGATCGGGCTGATGCGCGCCACCGATCAGCTCACCGCCATGGAGATCATGGCGGTCGATCCGATGCGCTATGTCGCCGCTCCGCGCTTTCTCGGCGGGGTGATCGCGATGCCGCTACTCACGGCGATCTTCAGCATCATCGGGCTCTTCGGCGCGCAGCTGATCGGCGTGCAGCTGATGGGGGTCGACAAGGGGGTATTCTGGTCGCAGACGCAGGACGCGGTCGAGCTGCGCGATGTCACCGAAGGGGTGGTCAAGAGCCTGGTGTTCGGCACCGCCTGCAGCCTGATCGCCGTGCACGAGGGCTACTACGCCGCGCCCACCGCGGAAGGGGTGGGGCTGGCGACGACCCGAACGGTAGTGGCATCGTCCGTGTTGACGCTGCTGCTCGATTATGTGTTGACTGCGGAATTCCTCTGAAGGGAACTACGCCCATGCGCGCCAATCGCACTCTGGAGATCGGGACGGGGTTGTTCGTGCTGCTCGGCTTCGCAGCGCTGCTCTTCCTCACGACGCAGCTGCCGGCCAGCGGACTGAAGTTCGCTGCTGCCAGGGGCGGTTATCACCTCAGCGCCGAGTTCGACAACATCGGCGACCTCAAGGTCGGCTCGCCGGTCACGATGTCGGGCGTGCGCATCGGCGAGGTCACCGGCATCCGCTTTGATCCCAGGAACTACAAGGCGGTGGTCGGCATGCGCATCGACCCGCAGTACAGGCAGATTCCCGACGACAGCTACGCCGCCATCCAGACCCAGGGGCTGCTCGGCGGCAAATATATCGGTATCAGCCCCGGGGGCTCGGAGCAGTATCTCAGGGACCGCGACACCATCGAGCAGACGCAGTCGGCCATCGTGCTCGAGAGCATCATCAACAAGCTCTTCGCCAGCTACTCGAGCGGAGGCGGGCAGGCCGCAAGTTCCGGCGGGCCGAACAACCTGAGCAAGGGCATGGACAGCCGCGAGAAGGGCAACGACACTCGGAGCCGAAGCCCCGACAGCCGGGAGAAGGGGGAGTCGAAGCAATGAGAAACCTGAGCATCCTCCTGGCCAGCCTGTGCCTCGGATGGGCACTCGGTGAGGCCCAACCGCAGCAGCCGGCCTCGGCCGCGCCGGGCCCGACCAATGGAGCGGCGAGTCCTGCCGCCGAGGGCCAGGGACCGACGGAGGTGGTGCAGGAAGCGGCTCAGAACATGCTGAACGCGCTGGACCAGGATCGCGACGCCTACCGGCGTGATCCCGAGAAGGTCGGGGAGCTGGTCAACAAATACCTGCTGCCGCACTT
>DASPSF010000143.1:0-10564 GCA_035624075.1 Steroidobacteraceae bacterium
CAAAGCAGCTCGCCGTCGAGCCTGGCGAGGACGCAAACCGCGCCGCCACCGTCGTCGCCGAGCCGCTGGAACGCGGCTTTGGTCTGACGCTCGGCAACGCGCTGCGCCGCGTGCTGTTGTCGTCGATGCCCGGCAGCGCCATCACCGAGGTGGAGATCGACGGCGTGCTGCACGAGTACACCAGCATCGAGGGTGTGCAGGAGGACGTGGTGGACGTGCTCCTCAACCTGAAGTCGGTGGCGCTGCGGATGCACTCGCGCGATTCCGCCGAGCTGCGCCTGCACAAGAAGGGCCCGGGGCCGGTGACCGCCGGCGACATCCAGACCGATCACGACATCGAGGTGGTGAACCCGGAGCTGGTGATCGCCAACCTCACCAAGGCGGGCGAGCTGGCGATGACGCTGCGCGTCGAGCGCGGCCGCGGCTACCGGCCGGCGGCCTCGAGGGTAGCCTTCGAGGAGCAGACGCGCCCGATCGGCCGCCTGCAGCTCGATGCCTCCTTCTCGCCAGTGCGGCGCGTCACCTACTCGGTGGACGCGGCGCGTGTCGAGCAGCGCACCGACCTCGACAAGCTGGTGATCGACATCGAGACCAACGGCACGATCGACGCGGAAGAGGCCATCCGCCGCGCCGGCGCGATCCTGAAGGATCAGCTGTCGGTGTTCATCGACCTCCAGGGCGAGGAAGAGGCCGCCACCAAGGTCTCCGAGATGCAGTTCGATCCGATCCTGATGCGCCCGGTCGACGAGCTCGAGCTCACCGTGCGCAGCGCCAACTGCCTCAAGGCCGAGAACATCCACTACATCGGCGATCTGGTGCAGCGGACGGAAGTTGAGCTGCTGCGCACGCCGAATCTCGGCAAGAAGTCGCTCACCGAGATCAAGGAAGTGCTGCAGAGCCACGGCCTGATGCTCGGCATGCGTCTCGACGGCTGGCCGCCGGCGGGCCTCAAGCACGAGGAAGGCAACCGGGAAGTCATTTGATTAGCTGAGACTGGCCTGCGGAGCGAGCAAGAGTCACGTCTCTTGCCCGCGTGTCGAAAGCGCCGCAGGCTTTTTCAGCCAAGAGGAACAAGAATGCGTCACCAACTCTCCGGCCGCCAGCTGTCGCGTAACAGCTCGCACCGCCACGCGCTGATGCGCAACATGTCGGTCTCGCTGCTGCGGCACGAGACCATTCGCACCACGCTGCCGAAGGCGAAGGAGCTGCGCCGGGTGGTCGAGCCGCTCATCACGCTCGCCAAGAGCGACGAGGAGTCGAACCGCCGCCTGGCGTTCGCACGGCTGCGCGATGCCGAAGTGGTGGAGAAGCTGTTCGCCGATCTGGGGCCGCGCTTCAAGGCACGCCCGGGCGGCTACACGCGGATCCTGCGCATGATGCCGCGGCCGGGCGACTCCGCGCCGATGGCTCTCATGCAGCTGGTCGAGGGCCCCGCCGCCGCCGCGGTCGAGCAGCCGCCGGCTGAGGAAGGCAAGAAGTCTTCCCGTGGCGCGAAGGCAAAAGCCGAGGGCAAGACCGCCGTCAAAGCCTCAGCCAAGACCGAAGAGAAGGCTGAGCCGAAGAAGAAGGCAAAGCCCGCGGCCGAGCCGGCCGAGGAGCCGAAGAAGCCGAGCCGCCGGAAGAAAGCGCCCGCCTGATCCTGCCCGTCCGTTGGGCGGCGCCCGGCTCGCATCGAGCCGGGCGCGTTTGCCTCTCCCCAAGCCGATCCGATAGGCTTCCCTGCTCAGCCGGCGTTACGACCGGTGCGACGAGGGGAGGAGGCCCGCCATGAGTTTCGCTTCGGAATTCAAAGAATTTGCCATGAAGGGTAGCGTCATCGACCTGGCGGTCGGTGTCGTCATCGGTGGGGCTTTCGGAAAGATCGTCTCCTCGCTGGTGGGCGATGTGATCATGCCGGCGCTGTCTCCCATCCTCGGAAGCGTCAACTTCAGCGAGCTGTCCGTTCAGATCGCGACCAACGCGGCGGGCAAGCCCGTGCTGCTGAAGTACGGGTCCTTCATCCAGACGATCTTCGAGTTCGTGGTGATAGCGCTGTCGATCTTCATCGTCATCAAGGGCATCAACAAGCTCAAGCGCCCGCCGCCGCCGGCGGCGAATGCGCCGCCTCCGCCACCCACGAAGACCGAGGCACTGTTGCAGGACATAAAGGATATTCTGGCAAAACGCTAGATATTGATCCTGTCATGAAACAGTAAGGCGGTTCCGCTTCCCCGAGGCGGTACCCACCGAAGGGAGGTCGTCTCATGCTTACCCGGGCCTTTACAGGTTCATTGCTGGCATTCGCGGCGGCGGCGGCTCTCGCGAGTCCGCCCGCGATCGTCGTCGGTCAGACCTATACCTGCCAGAACGGCAGGAGCATCAAGATCCTCAGCTGCACACCCGACGGCAGCGTCTGCGACGTGCAGGCCTACAACGAGCAGGGCCAGCCGGTGGTTCGCGGCCAGAACACGCTCGCGCAGCTTCAGGCCGCGGTCGTGCAATGTCCCCCTCGCGGCGGCGCTCCGGCCGCTGCGCAGGCGGCGCCGGCGGCCGCCTCTGCCACCGGCATGCTTCGCGGATCTGGCGCCGCGCCGGCCGCCCCGGCGGCGGGGGGTCCGCCCAAGCCGGGTCTCGCCAGCTGCGCCGGGAAGTTCGAGGGGCGCTGGGCTTCGCAGGCAGGCTCCGCGGGTCTCATCACCATTACTTTCCGATCGGGAAAGGCGACGGTGCGCGAGCCCGATGCGGTCATGAAGGACGGCAAGCTCGCCGCGCTCTACAGCGAGCGCGAGGCGGAATGCTGGTACGGCGGCGGCAAGATCTACCTGCGCTGGCTGAACGGGGACAAGGACGATTTCCCGATCGACGTCAATGACGACGGCACACTCGATACGACCTACGGCGAGCTGAAGAAGAAGGGCAGCTGAGTTTATTGGCTGAAAAAGCCTGCGGCTTTTTCAGCAGGCCAACCGACCGACGCGTGCGGGCTCGCGGGCAAAAGGCGCGACTTTTGCCCGCGAACAAAGGGCGGTAGTGCATCAGGTGTGGGCGGTGGCGAAGGCATCCCGCGTCAGGTTCGCGCAGCCGGACGCGGTGATGGCGAGGTCGTCCTCGATGCGGATACCGCCGAACTTCATGAGCCCCGCCACCCGCGGCCAGTTGATGCAGCCCGATTGCCGGTCATCGGCCCGTGCCGCCTCGAGCAGCTGCGGAACGAAGTAGATTCCCGGCTCCATCGTGACGACGAAGCCGCTCTCGAGCACCCGGGTGAGCCTCAGGTACGGGTGACCCTCGGGCCGGGGGATGTCCCCGTCACCGCGTGCCTTCATGAATCCGCCGACGTCGTGCACTTCGATGCCGAGCAGGTGCCCGATGCCGTGCGGCAGGAATACCCGGGTGACCCCGTTCGCGACCGCTTCCTCGCCACTGCAGCGCACCAGGTCGGCGTCCCTGAGCAGCCGTCCGGTCTCCGCGTGCGCCCGAAGCTGCACGTCGCGCCAGTCGACCCCGGCCCGCACTCCCGCGCACAGCCGCTGCTGCAGCTCGTCCATCCGCGCGATCAGCGCGCGAAAGTCCGCGTCCCGCCAGGCGTGGGTGCGGGTGATGTCGCTCGCGTAGCCGGCGAACTCCGCGCCCGCATCGATCAGCAGGGAGTGGCGCTCGCGCGGCGCATGCTTGTTCAGCACCTGGTAGTGGAGCACCGCGCCGCCCTCGTTGAGCGCGATGATCGGGTTGTAGGGCAGCTCCTGCTCGCGCAGCCCGCAGGCGCTGAGAAACTCGAGCTCGATCTCGAACTCCGACGCTCCGGCCTCGAAGGCACGCGCGGCCGCGAGGTGCCCGCGGGCGCCGAGCCGGTTGGCGACCCGCAGGCAGAGGAGCTCGTAAGGGCTCTTGACCGCACGGTCGTAGTCGAGTGTGCGCATGAGGGCGCGCGGATTCACCGCCGCCGGGCCCCAGGCGGCAATCTCGGGCGTGGCATCCCCGATGTACGCCACCCGTGAGAGGTCCTTAGGGAGCGCGGCGCGCGCCGCGGCGCTGTCCGGTACCGGCAGAACGTCGAAATGGCGCACCCAGTAGCCGCGCGGCAGATCGGCGGGCTTGTACCAGTAGTCACGCGGCTGGTTGAGGATCAGCTTCGGCCGCGAGCCGGGCTCGAACCAGATGAACGAGTCGGGTACGTCGGGGAGCGGCGCCCAGACCCTGAAGGGGGCGTGTGCGACAAAGGGGTAGGTCCGATCGTCCTCGAACACCGTGAGCGCCGAGCCCGAGTGCACCAGCAACCCCGTGAAGCCACAGGCCGTGAGCGCCCGGGCCGTGCGGTCGCAGAGCGCGGCCAGATGGGGGCCGAAGGACTCCTCGAGCCCTTGCGCGAGAGGGGGTTCGATATCGGACATTCGCTTGTCTCCCATCAGCCACAACGGCCGCCGATGCGCGGGTGCGTTGGCAATTTCCAATCGTACCGGGACTTCTATAGAATTTACCGTCTCCGCGGCTCGAAATATGGGCGCGGAACGGCCTCACCCGGCCGTGGCCTTATCAACACAACTCTTGCTTCCTTCGGGGAAATATCGATGAACACCAAACTTGCTCTTAGCGCGATCGTTGCGGCGCTGATGCTGACGGCCTGCGCGAAGCAGGAAGCCGCAGGCCCAGAAGCTGCTACTCCTCCTGCTCCGGCTGCTGCCCCGGCTGCGGCTCCCGCTGCTCCGGCTGACCAGGCTGCCCCGGCTGCCGGCACCGCGGCTGCTCCTGCTGGCGAAGCCGGCGCTGCCGCGCCCGCCGCTGGTACCGCGGCTCCCGCTGCTGCACCGGCCGAGCCGGCGGCACCGCCGAAGCAGTAAGTCTCCACGGCTTACGGCTGAAAATCGCGGCCCGGACGGAGCGCAAGTGCGAGCCGTCCGGGCCGTGTCATTATTGGCCCTCGACTCGTGCCTGCCGTGACCGTCAGCGTGCGTGATGCACGCGCCCAGCCTGCCGACCGGCTCTGGATCCAGAGCGTCTACCGCGATTATCTCGACGATCTGAATCCCGGCACCGGGCTGTTCCCCGCGCTGGGGGAGGTCGGGCACCGCGAGCCCGACCAGATCGCGCACTGGTTCGGCGATCCCAATACCTTCCCGCTGGTGATCCTGAAGGGCAGCGAGCCGGTAGGCTTCGCCCGGGTGCTGCGTGCCGGGCTCGCGCCGGCGCTGCGACCGCGCACCGACTATCGCATGGCGGAGTTCTTCATTACCCGGGCGCGGCGCCGGCTCGGCGTGGGGCGCAGCGCCGTCGAGCTGATCCTCAATCGCTTCGCGGGGCGCTGGGAGATCACCGAGTACCTGCGCAACGCCGAGGCGGTGCGCTTCTGGCGCCGTGTGGTCGGCGGCTACACCAGCGGCAACTACCAGGAGCGCATCGTCAACGGCGAAGTGCACCAGGTGTTTGATTCGGGCGCGCCGCCGCGTCCCGCGTAGCCGCGCCTCCCGCGGCGCACCCGGCGCAGCCGCCGGAGAGCTGTGCAAGCGTCCGGCGCTTGAGCGCTGCGAGCCTCGGGGTGAGCCACGGCGGCAGCGAGCCGAGCGCCTCGATCACCCGCAGCCGCAACTTCACTGAGGCGAGCCGCCAGGCGCTGTAGAGCGCGCACGCGGCCACCACCACACCCACCAGCACGCTCTGCAGCAGGAGATTCATGCGCCGCCGCCGCCGAGTGCCAGCGCCACGCGATAGGTGACCAACGCGCCGAGGTAGGCGAGCGCGAACAGATAGGCCGCCATCGCGAGCGGGTAGGTCCAGGAGTTGGTCTCGCGTTTCACCACCGCGAGCGTCGACAGGCACTGCGGCGCAAAGATGTACCACGCGAGCAGTGACAGGCCGGTGGCGAGGCTCCAGGTGTGGCTGATGATCGGCGTGAGCACCCCGGCGACATCGCTCGCGCCCGACATCGCGTAGACGGTGCCGAGCGCGCTCACCGCCACCTCGCGCGCGGCGAGCCCCGGCACGAGCGCGATCGAGATCTGCCAGTTGAAGCCGATCGGCGCGAACAGGTACTCGAGCCCGCGGCCGAGGAGTCCGGCAAGGCTGTACTGGATGGCGGGACCCGTGGCGCCCGGCGGCGGCGCGGGAAAGCTGGCGAGAAACCACAGCACCACCATGAGCGTGAGGATGATGGTGCCGACACGCGTGAGGAAGATCCGGGTGCGCTCCCACAGGCCCAGCACCAGGTTCGAGAGATGCGGCCAGCGGTACTCGGGCAGCTCGAGCAGCAGCGGCCGGTACTCGCCGTGCATCACGGTGCGCTTGAGCACGAAGGCGACCGCGAGCGCGCTCACGACACCGGCGAGGTAGAGCGCGAACAGCACCAGCCCGCGCAGATTCGCCGGGCCCAGATCGCGCTGTGGAATGAAGGCGCCGATCAGCAGCGCATACACCGGCAGCCGCGCCGAGCAGGTCATGAGCGGCGCGATCATGATGGTGGCGATCCGGTCGCGCGAAGAAGGGATGGTGCGCGTCGCCATGATTCCCGGGATGGCGCAGGCGAAACTCGAGAGCAGCGGAATGAAGGCGCGTCCCGAGAGCCCCACCCGCCACATGAGCCGGTCGAGCATGAACGCCGCCCGCGGCAGATAGCCCGAGTCCTCGAGCGCCAGGATGAAGAGGAACAGGATCAGGATCTGCGGCAGGAACACCAGCACGCTGCCGGTTCCGGCGACCACGCCATCGAGCAGCAAGCCCCGCAGCGGCCCCGCGGGCAGCACTCCGGCGAGCCAGGTGGAGAGGCCCTGGACTCCCGCGTTGATCAGGTTCTGCGGCTCCTTGGCCCAGCTGAATACCGCCTGGAACATGAGGAACAGCACGGCCGCGAGCAGCAGGGGGCCGGCGACGGGATTGAGCACGACCGCGTCGAGACGCGCGAGCATGGCCGCGCGCGCCGGCACGCGATAGCCGATCTCCTCCAGCACCCGCCGCACCTCGCGCTGGGTGGCTTCGATCTCCGCGGCGGTGGGCGGCGGCGGTGCCTCGGGGCGGGCGCGGTTGCGGCCGGCATCCGCGAATCCGTAGGTGTCGATGGCGTCGACCAGCTCGCGCTCTCCGCCGGCGCGGACGGCGACCGTGGGCACGACCGGCACACCGAGCGCGCGCTCGAGCGCCGCGCGATCGAAGCGGTAGCCGCGCTGCGCGGCGACGTCGCTCATGTTGAGCGCGATGATCATCGGCAGGTTGAGGCGCTTGAGCTCGAGCACCAGGCGCAGGTTGAGCCGCAGGTTGGTGGCATCGACCACGCAGACCAGAAGGTCGGGCGGGGGCTCGACCGCATGGCGGCCGAGGATGACGTCGCGCGCAATGGCCTCATCGAGCGTCGCGGGCTCGAGGCTGTAGGCGCCCGGAAGATCCACCACCCGATAGCTGCGCCCGGTGCGCGGGCCCACGAGCCGCCCCTCCTTGCGCTCGACGGTGACGCCGGGATAGTTGGCGACTTTCTGGCGGCTGCCGGTCAGGCGGTTGAACAGCGCGGTCTTGCCGCTGTTCGGCACGCCGATCAGTGAGAGGCTGAGCTGCGGCGCGGCGACGGCCGCGGCCGCCGGAGCGTTCATGGCGCCGGGGCTGCGCCCGGGGTAGAGGCTCGGTGCAACTCGATCCAGATGCTTTCGGCTTCCCGACGGCGCAGGGCGAGCGTCGTGTGGCCGACACGCACGACGAAGGGATCACGTCCGGGGCGCGCCTCGGCGAGGATTTCGACGTTTTCCCCGCTCACGAAACCGAACTCGAGGAGCCGCCGTTCGAGCGCGGAGAGGGTGGACGTGGGCGAGCCGACGCTGACGACTCGCCCGGCAGCCCCGGGAGGGAGTGCGGCGAGACTCACGAAGCCGGGATCGAGAGCGAGTCCGGCGGGAGCGGCTACGGCGTCCATGATGCGATTATGGATGAGAACTGTTCGCATTTGCAATCGCGTTATGGTGACCCAAGTCAGGTAACTAAATCAATGGATTACGCGGCTTGGGGCCCGAAGACCGGGCCCAAGGTATACCGGACGCGACTCCCGAGCGATGCGTATAGATGCCTATGCGCCGCTTCGCCTCGGCCGCGCGCGAGGGTCCCAAACCCAATAGTTAGGCACTCACCTAACTATTGCGAAATGGACCCTGGCGCGCGCCCTCAGGCGCCGACGGCGGCGCGGCGCCGAACGTCCCGCGCGAGCAGCGGCCGGAGGTAGGCGCCGGTGTAGGAGCGCTCGTTCGCCGCAATCGTCTCGGGCGTGCCGGTCGCGATGATCTCGCCCCCGCCTTCGCCGCCCTCGGGCCCCAGGTCGATCACCCAGTCGGCGGTCTTGATGACGTCCAGGTTGTGCTCGATCACGACGATCGTGTTGCCTTCGTCGCGCAGCCGGTGCAGGACATGCAACAGCTGCTCGACGTCGTGGAAGTGCAGACCCGTAGTCGGCTCGTCGAGGATGTAGAGCGTGCGGCCGGTGGCGCGCTTGGCGAGCTCGCGCGAGAGCTTGACCCGCTGCGCCTCGCCCCCCGACAGCGTCGTGGCGTTCTGGCCGAGCTTCACGTAGGAAAGTCCCACGTCGGCGAGGGTCTGCAGCTTGCCCGCCGCGGCGGGCACGTTCTGGAAGAAGCGCAGCGCCTCCTCCACCGTGAGCTCGAGCACTTCGTGAATGTTCTTACCGCGGTAGCGGATCTCGAGGGTCTCGCGGTTGTAGCGCTGCCCCTTGCAGACATCGCAGGGCACGTACACGTCCGGCAGGAAGTGCATCTCGACGCGGATGACGCCATCTCCCTGGCAGGCTTCGCACCGGCCGCCCTTGACGTTGAAGCTGAAGCGCCCGGCATCGTAACCGCGCGCCCGCGCTTCGGGCACGGCTGCAAACAGCTCGCGCAATGGGGCGAACAGCCCGGTGTAGGTCGCGGGGTTGGAGCGCGGCGTACGCCCGATCGGGCTCTGATCGATGTCGATGACGCGATCGATGTGCTCGAGTCCCTCGACACGCTCGCAGGGCGCCGCCTCCACGCGCGAGTCGTTGAGGCGCGCCGCGGTGTGGCCGAACAGTGTATCGACGATGAGCGTCGACTTGCCCGAGCCCGAGACCCCCGTGACGCAGGTGAGCAGCCCCAGCGGAATCTCGGCCGTGACGTTGCGCAGGTTGTTGCCGTACGCGCCGACGATGCGGATCTGGCGATCGGGTGCGGGGCGGATGCGCAAGGAAGGCACTTCGATGCGCCGCCGGCCCGAGAGGTACTGGCCGGTAAGTGAGGCCGCTGTCCCCTCAATGTCACGCGGCGAGCCTTCCGCGACCAGATGGCCGCCGTGGGCGCCGGCGCCGGGACCCAAGTCCACGACGTGGTCGGCTTCGCGGATCGCCTCCTCGTCGTGCTCGACCACGATCACCGTGTTGCCGAGGTCGCGCAGCTGCTTGAGCGTCGCGAGCAGGCGCCGGTTGTCGCGCTGGTGCAGTCCGATCGAGGGCTCGTCCAGGATGTACATGACGCCGGTGAGCCCCGACCCGACCTGGCTCGCGAGCCGGATACGCTGCGATTCCCCGCCCGAGAGCGTCTCGGCGCTGCGATCGAGCGTCAGGTACTCGAGGCCGACGTCGGCGAGGAAGGCGAGACGCTCCACCATGCCCTTGACGATCCTGGCCGCCACCTCGCCGCGCCAGCCGCTCAAGTTGAGGCCGCGCAGGAATTCGAGCGCGCGGCCCACGGTGAGATGTGCGACCTGCGGGAGGCTCCGCTCCGCGACGAACACGAAGCGCGCGCCGCGATTCAGGCGCGTCCCCTGGCAGTCCGCGCAGGGGCGCAGGCTCAAGTACCGCGCCAGCTCCTCGCGCACCATCGGTGAGGAAGTCTCGCGGTAGCGGCGCGTCAGGTTCGGGAGAATCCCCTCGAAGGGGTGGCGGCGGCGCGCCCGCCGCCCGCCTTCGGCGCGGTCGCTGAATTCGATGGCCTCGGCGCCGCTGCCGTAGAGCAGCACCCGGTGCACCTGCTCGGGGAGCTCGGTCCACGGCGTCTCGATGTCGAAGCCGTAGTGTTTGCTCAGCGCCTGGATGAGATGAAAGTAGTGATCGTTGCGCCGGTCCCAGCCGCGCACCGCGCCGCCCGCGAGCGAGAGATGCGGATGCAGCACCACGCGCTGCGGATCGAAGAATTCCTCGACGCCGAGGCCGTCGCAGCCGGGACAGGCTCCCGAGGGGTTGTTGAATGAGAACAGCTTCGGCTCGAGGGGCGGCACGCTGTAGCCGCAGACCGGGCAGGCATGGCGGCTCGAGAAGATGAGCGGCTCGCGCCCGGGCTCGTCGAGAAACACGAGCTGGGCGAGTCCGCCCGAGAGCCTGAGCGCCGTCTCGAACGATTCGGCCAGGCGCTGCGCGCCGTCCGGCCGCACGCGCATGCGGTCGACCACCGCCTCGATATCGTGCTTTCTCTTCGGATCGAGCGCGGGCAGCGCCTCGAGCTCGTGGATGCGTCCGTCGATGCGCACGCGCACGAAGCCCTGCGCCCCCAGGTCCTCGAGCAGCTCGAGGTGCTCGCCCTTGCGCTGCGCGACCACCGGCGCGAGCAGCGCCGCCGCCGTGCCTTCGGGGAGCTTCAGCACCTGGTCGACC
>DASPSF010000148.1:0-2518 GCA_035624075.1 Steroidobacteraceae bacterium
CATCCTGCACGCGGTGCACCGCCGGGTGCAGGTGATTGCGGTGCATGACCCAGGGCGAGAGCGTGGGATCGCTGCCGGCGCGGCGCAGGTACACGACCAGGCCGCGGGCGACCTCGGCCGCCACCTGAGGACCGAGCTGCCGGCCGATCACGTGCAGGGCGAGATCGAGGCCGGCGGTGACGCCAGCGCTCGTGGTTACGCTGTCGTGCTCGACGAAGATGCGGTTCTCGAGCACCCGGGCGCGCGGCTCGACGCGTCTCAGCTCCTCGAGGTGCTCGTGATGGGTGGTGCACTCGCGCCCGGCGAGTAGTCCCGCGTGCGCCGCGAGCACACTGCCGGTGCACACGCACAGGAGCTCGACGGACGCGGCCGCTCCCGAGCGAAGCCAGGCAATCGCGCGGCGCGTCGCGGGATCCTCGCTGTCGAGCGCCTCGCCGGCGACGCCGGTGAGGATCAGCAGCGTACCCGGCGCAAGCGCGGCGGGCAGCGCCTCGAGCGCGCCGAGCGTGAGCCCCACGGCCGCCGTCAGGCTCGGCTGCGGGGCCACGAAACGCAGCCGGTAACTGCCCGGCACGCGCCGCTCGGCGTTGCGGAACGCATCCGCGGGGCCCGCCACGTCGAGCAGGACGACGTTCGGCAGCAGCACAAACACCACCTCGCGCACGGCGGCGGCAGTCAGCCGAGGGCGTCTGCGCTCGAGACGATACGCGCGAAGCGCTGATCGAGCACCAGCTCGGTGCGCTCGCGGATCTCCGCCGCCGACACCTCACGCCCGGAGCGGGTACGCATCGGGAAGGTCAGCGTTGCATCGGTCACGTAACGCACTTGAAAGCCGAGGTCGGAGGCATGGCGCGTGGTGGTCTCGCAACACTGCTCGGTACGGATGCCGGTCACGAGCAGCTCCTCGATCCCGCGCGCGCGCAGCCACGCCTCGAGTGTGCCGCCACCCGGCTCGGTGCCAAACATCGCCGAGTGCACCTGCTTGTGGAACACCGCATCGGCGTGCAGCGCGAGCTCGGGCATCGGCCGCACGAAGCCGGAGGCCGCAGTGAAGGGGTTGGCGCGGTCCTCACCGGGCTCGCGGTGAAACACCTGCACGACGGGGATCCCGCGCTCACGGGCGCGATCGACCAGCGACTGCACATTGGCCAGAAACGCCGGCAGCTCCTCGGGCCGGAAATATGGCCGCTGGCGGAAGGACTCCTGGACATCGATGACGAGCAGCGCCTGTTTCATAAGGGAGCCTCGGGCGTGACTTATAATCAGCAATATCTTGAGGCAGTCTCCGTGGCTGCGCCACCGATAGTGCGGACGCGAACCGCTCAGAAACGGACAAGGTACAACGGGCCCCGGAGGCGCCGCGGACGAGCGATGGGCGTGCAGCGGCTGTGCATGCGCACTACCCCCGGCCCGGGTGAGCGAGGCTAAACTAGGCAAAAGCATCGGCAGCACTCAGCGCCTGTCTGCGCACAACAAAAGCCTCAGGGAGAAGAAAGCCATGATGCGCTCGAAGCTCAGCTTCACGTTCCTCGCCTCACTCATCCTGTCGGGACTTGCGGCCAGCACGCTCGCATGGGCCGCCGATCAGCCGCCGCCGCAGATCCCGACCTGCGACAAGAAGATCGGCACGCTGGCGGTGACCGAGCCCGAGAACAAGTGGTGGCTCCAGTACCAGCTCGACTCCCCCGAGGCGCTCATCAAGGTGTTCGTGTCGCAGTCGAAGTGCTTCACGCTGCTCGACCGCGGCAAGGGACTCGCGGCCGCGGAGAAAGAGCGTGCGCTCGCCTCCTCGGGCGAGATGCGCGGCGGCTCGAACATCGGCAAGGGCCAGATGAAGGCGGCCGATTACGTGCTGGTGCCGGACCTGGTGACCAAGAACAACAATTCCGGCGGCACGAGCGCCGGGGCAGTGCTCGGCCGCTTCCTCCCCGGCCCGCTGGGCCTGGTGGCCGGCGGCATCAGTCTCAAGAGCAAGACCGCCGACGTGGTGCTGACACTCACCGACGTGCGCTCCACCGAGCAGGTGGCGCTCGAGCAGGGCCATTCGAAGAAAACCGACCTCGGCTGGGCTGCCGGCGGTGGCGGCGGGTTCTTCGGCGGCTTCGCCGCCGCGGGCGCGAGCAGCTACGCCAATACCGAGATCGGTCAGGTCGTGACCATGGCCTACCTCGACTCGTACACCAAGCTGGTGAACGACATCAAAGGCATGGACTTAAACGCCAAGGCCGACAACGTCTCGCAGTCGGTGACCATGGCGAAGCCCGGCAAGATGTATGAGGCCGCCAGCGTCAAAGCAAAGGTGGTGCGCGATCTCGATCCCGGCATGACGCTCTACCCGAGCGGCGACAAGGACGGCATCTGGTGGAAGGTCACGGACGAGCTGGGGAACGAGGGCTGGGTGCCGTCAACGCTGTTCCAGCTGGCGAAGTAAGGCGCAGCGCGCTCGCCACCGCCCGCGCCGCCGCAGGGACCGCAGCGGCCGGCGCCACGCGCGACGGCCCGGCCGTGACCGCGCGCG
>DASPSF010000005.1:0-6073 GCA_035624075.1 Steroidobacteraceae bacterium
GGTCGAAATCGACGAGTCCCAGCGTGCCGCAACCGGCGGCCGCCAGGTAGAGGGCGGCCGGCGAGCCCAGGCCCCCCGCGCCGACGATCAGCACGCGGGCGGCCTTGAGCTTCTCCTGGCCCGCGGCGCCGATCTCCTTGAGGGAGAGGTGGCGCTGGTAGCGGGCGCGTTCCGCGGCCGTGAGCGTCATGGCACTCATCCTCCCGAGAGCGCGCAGATCACGTGCACCGTGTCGCCGCCACGGACGGGAGCTGCCAGATCGCGCGCCGGTTCCGTGTTGATGAACAGCCGCAGGTGCGGGCGGATGCGGCCCTGCTCGTCGATCATGCGGAAGCGGATGCCGGGAAAGCGCTGCTCGAGATCGCCGAGCACTTCCGCGAGCGTCGCGCCGCGCCCCTCGACGCGCGCGGCGCCCGCGGTGTAGGAATGCAGCGGACTTGCGATCCGGACCGTGCAGCTCATCGGGAGCTCAGGCCGCGTGGCTGACGGAGTAGATCTCCGGCAGGTGGCGGGCGATGCAGCGCCAGCTGTCGCCGGCGTTGGTGCTCGCCCAGACATCGCCGCCGGTGGTGCCGAAGTACAGCCCGGTGCGCGCTTGGGCGTCGGCGCACATGGCCTGGCGCAGCACCGTGAACCACGCCTGTGCGCGCGGCAGCCCGCGATCGAGCCGTTGCCAGCTGCGCCCGGCGTCGCGCGTTCGATACACGGCCGGCCTGCCGTCGATCGAGGTGCGCGGCCAGACCGTCTGGCCATCCATGGGCAGCACCCAGGCGGTGTCGGGATCGGCGGGATGCAGCACGATCGGGAAGCCGATGTCGCCGACCTTCTTCGGCATGGCCTTGCCGATGCGCTCCCAGCGCCGGGCCGGACGATCGAGCCGGTAGATGCCGCAGTGATTCTGCTGATAGAGGCGATCGGGTTTCGCGGGATGCTGCGCGATGCAATGCGGGTCGTGGCCGAAGGCCGCGTTCGGGTCCGGGAGAAAATCCGCCGCGACGCCTTCGTTGAGTGGCGCCCAGTCCGCGCCGCCGTCGGTGGACTCGAACATGCCGCCGACCGAGATCCCGAGGTAGAGATGTTTCGGGTCGCGTGGGTCCACCAGGATCGAATGCGTGAGCTCGCCGTCCGGGGTGCCGTTCAACACCCACTTCGGGCGCATCGGATGGTCGTTGAAGCCGGCCACCGGCTCCCAGCGCTCACCGCCGTCCACCGAGCGGAACAGGCCCACCGGCGAGCTGCCCGCGTACCAGACTTGAGGCTCACTCGCGTGGCCCGGTGTCAGCCAGAAGACCCGCTCCACGGCACGCGCCGGCTCGCCGTCGGCTGCCTTGCGGAACGCGGGCGGCTGGGCGGCTTCGCGCCAGCTGCGCCCCCGATCGGCCGAGCGGAACACGGTGGGACCCAGGTGCCCGGTCTTGGCCGCCATCAGCAGCGTGCGTGGTGAGCGCGAATCCTGGACGACGTGATGAATGATGTGCCCGAGGAACTGCGGGCCGGTGAGCTTCCAGGTCCGCCGCCGCGCGTCGGCACGCAACGCGAACAATCCCTTACGAGTCCCCAACCACAGTGTGCTCATGCGATGAGCATCCTCGCCCGGCGACGAGGCTGTCAACGGCCCGCGGGCATCGGCGCTCCCGGGGCGGTGAAGGTATGCTTCCCGCCTCCGTGGATCGCATCCGTCTCGTCACCGCGGTCGCCGCGCTCCTCGTCTCGGGGCTTGGGGGCGGCCGCGCGCTCGCGCAGGCTCCCGCGCCGCCCCCGGCGCCCGCAGCCCCCGCCGCCGCGCCAGTGCCCCGGCCGCGCGCGCCCGTCGCGCAACCGGTGCAGAAGCACCCCTGGGAGGATGCGCGCTTCGCGCAGGTCGAGCACGACTACCTCGTTTACTTTCTCGGGCGCTTCCCGGTGGTCGCAACCTACCTCGGGGCTGCCGCGCTCGACCCGCAGCTCGCTGGCGTCGACGGGCGGCTGCGGGATTATTCGCCCGAGGCCCTGCGCGCGGAGGACGTGCAGCTGGCGGAGTTCCGGATGCGCTTCGCGCACCTCGCGCCCGCGGGCCTCTCGCCGCGGCGGCGCATCGACCGCTCGGTCGCGCTCGCGGAGATCGCCTTCCTCGAGCACCTGCACACGGTGCGCCGCCACCAGCAGAGCTCGCTCGACTCCTACGTGGACGAGCCGGTGCGTGGCATCGACTGGCAGATCCAGGGCATGACTCAAACGGGCGGCGCGGGTTACGGCACGGACGGGGAGTGGCAGTCAGTCATCGCGCGCGTGCGGGCCGTGCCGGCCTACCTGGCGACCGCCGAGCGGCAACTCGCCGCCGGGGTCACGGCGCACAACACACCCGATGCGCGCGTGCTCGCCGACTTCGGGCTGAAGAGTGCCACGGCCGATGCGGACTATTTCGGCAGCACGCTGCCGCAGCTTGCCGGCGGTGCCATCGCCTCGGCGCAGCGTCCGGTGCTGATGCACGATCTCGCGGCCGCGGGGGAGGCGGCCGCTTCCGCTTACCGGCATCTGGCGGCGATGGTGAGTGGAGTCTTCTTCGAGGAGGGGTCCGGCGGCGAGCCGCGGCTCAAGGCCGAATTCCGCGCCGACCGCTTCGCCCTCGGCGAGACCGAGTACGACTGGGCGCTGCGCAACAACCTGCGCCTCACCAGCAGCGCCGCGGAGCTCTACGCGCAGTCGTGGCCGGCGGTGGAAACGGTGCGCGCCGAGATGATCCAGCTCGCGCGCGAGATCGCCGCGAGCCATCAGTGGCCGCGCGTGGCTGAGGGCGCGGGCGTGGTGCGCGCGGTGCTCGAGCAATTGAGCCGCAACGCGCCGCAGAGCGATGCGGAGATGCTCGAGGGTTACCGCCGCGCCGGGGCGCGGATCGTCGCCTACGCCCGTGCCACGGGCCTGTTTGAGGTGCCCGCCGAATACCGGCTCGAGGTGCTCGCGACTCCGCCGCCGCTGCGCGCCTCGATCGCGAACGGTGCTTACTACCCGGCGCCGCCCTTCAGGCAGAGCGGTGTGGGCCGCCTCTACATCACGCCCACCGGTGACGACGCCGCGGCGCTGCGCTCTCAGCATGACTACGCCTCGATGCCCGTGCTCGCCGCGCACGAGGGCTTCCCCGGGCACGACTGGCATTTCAAGGTGATGACGCAGTACCGCGAGGAGATCTCCGCGGTGCGCTGGCTGCTGCCCGGTGCGGTCGAGGATTCCTCGTCGATGTGGCAGGACTCCATGGCCACCGAGGGCTGGGCGCTGTACTCCGAGGCGTTGCTGGCGGAAGCGGCGCGCGGCGCGCCGCATGGCCTCTACACCCCGGAGGAGCGGCTCTATCAGCTGCGCGGCAGGCTGCTGCGCGAGCTGCGCGTGCGCATCGACACCGGGATCCACACCGGGCGCATGCGCTTCGAGGAGGCGGTGACGCTCTACTCCGAGGTGGTCGATTTCCTGCCGGGCTCGTGCCAGGACGCGGCCAGCTCGAGGTCCGAGCTCAAGCAGGCGAGCTGCAACGCGGCGCGCGCGGCCATCACGCGCTACGCGCGCTGGCCGACCCAGGCGATCACCTACCGCACGGGCAAGGAGCAGATCCTCAGCCTGCGCCGCCGCGCGCAACTCGAGCTCGGCGCGCGCTACGCGCCGCAGCGCTTCCACCTCGAGCTCATGAAAGAGGGGACGATCCCGGCGGGCTACTTCGGCGAGGAGCTGCTGCGGACGCTGCGTACACGTTAGCTCAGGCAGCCACGGGCTGACAGAAGAACAGGTGCGCCGGCAGCACGTTGAGCGGCTCGAACTTGCGCCCGACGTAGCCGAAGATGCGCTTCAGGTCCTCGAGCACGCGCGTCGAGAACTGGTAGACCAGGAACGCGCCGCCGGGCGCCAGCACCGCGCGGGTCGTGCACAGGATGCGCTCGCGCAGCGGCGCCGGGATGGTGCTGAAGGGGATGCCGGAGATGATGTAGTCGGCCTGCTGCCGGCCGAAGCGGCGCAGGATCTCGTCGACCCACTCGGCCGATCCCTCGACCACGCGCAGCCGCGTGTCGGTCAGCGCGCCGCGCAGATAGCTGACGAAGTCCGGGTTCATCTCGATCGCGATCAGCAGCGCATCGGGGCGCATGCGGCGCAGTACCTCGGCCGTGATGACGCCGACCCCGGGCCCGTATTCGACGATCACGCGCGCGCGGCTCCAGTCGACCGGGCTCAGGAGCTCGCGGATCAGGAAGCGCGAGCTCGGCACGATCGAGCCGAGCATGAGCGGGTGGCGGAAGAAGTTGCGCGCAAAGAGCAGCGCGCGCCCGCCTCTGGTCGCCGCTGCCATGTCCGGGCTGTGGTTCACGTCGTTCACCTCACACCCCCCCCGCTGCGCTGCAGGTCGAGTACTGTACCGCAAGTGCCGCTCTCAGGTTCGCAGCAGAGTTCCTGCGGCCCCGCGCTCAGCCACCGGCGCGTTTCGCCTGGTAGCCGAGCCTCGTGAGCTCGGCGACCAGCCGGTCGCGGTGCTCGCCCTGGATCTCGATCGCGCCGTCCTTGACCGCACCGCCCGCGCCGCACAGGCGCTTCAGGCGCGTGGCCAGCTCCTCGAGCGCAGTCGGTGCGAGCGGCAGCCCGCGGATGACCGACACGCCCTTGCCGCCGCGTCCGGCCACCTCGCGCGAGACGCGCACGCGCGCCGGACCGCTGCTCGAGGCTTGAGGCTGCGGCGCGGGCTTCGGCGCCGCGGTGCGCAGTACGACACCCCGGAATGTGGCTCTGGGCTTCATGCGTGTGTTACCGGTGTCGGGCGATTACAATCCTGCCGAAGCGATGCTCGCAACTCAAACCTGAGCCGACTCAAGGCCCTCCATGACTCCACGCTCGCGCCTGCACGTTCCTCATCCGCCGGCACGTCCCGGTCAGGAACCCGATTTCAGCTATCTCAAGATCTCGCCCGCCGGCGCGGTCAACCGCCCGGATGTCACGGCTGCCGCGCGCGACATCGAGCCGCTCTCGTTCGAGATGGTGCGCGTGCTCGACGAGGATCATCGCGCCGTCGGACCTTGGAACCCGCACCTGGAGCCCGAGGAGCTGCAGGTGGGCCTGCGCCACATGCTGCTGACGCGCCACTTCGACGACCGCATGCAGAAGATCCAGCGCCAGGGCCGCATCTCCTTCTATATCAAGTCGACGGGCGAGGAGGCGGTGGCGGTGGCCGCCGGCATGGCGCTGCAGCCGACCGACATGCTGTTTCCCTCCTACCGGCAGCAGGGCCTGCAGGTGGTGCGCGGCCGCAATCTGGTCGACCTCATGTGTCAGTGCCTTTCCAACACGCACGACATGTGCAAGGGCCGCCAGATGCCCATTATGTATCACTGGGGCAGCGGCAATATTTTCACCATCTCCGGCAACCTCGCCACGCAGTTCCCGCAGGCGGTCGGCTGGGCGATGGCGGCCGCCATCAAGGGCGAGGAGCGGATTGCGGCGAGCTGGCTCGGCGAAGGCTCGAGCGCCGAGGCTGACTTCCACTACGCCATGACTTTCGCCGCCGTCTACCAGGCGCCGGTGATTCTCAACCTGGTCAACAACCAGTGGGCCATCTCCACCTTCCAGGGCTTCGCCGGCGGGGAGCACCAGACCTTCGCACAGCGCGGTCCGGGCTACGGCATCCCCGGCATCCGCGTCGACGGCAACGATTTTCTCGCCGTGTACGCGGTGACCCAGTGGGCCGCGCAGCGCGCCCGCCAGAGCGGCGGCCCGACGCTCATCGAGCTGGTGACCTACCGGGCCGGCGCGCACTCGACCAGCGACGATCCCTCGCGCTACCGCCCGAAAGAAGAGTGGCGCGCCTGGCCGCTCGGCGATCCGATCGTTCGCTTGAAGCAGCACCTGATCGCGCTCGGCGAGTGGTCCGAGGAGCGGCACGCGCGGCTCGAGAAGGAGCTCGAGGCTCACGTCACGGCCTGCTGGAAGGAGGCCGAGAGCTACGGCACGCTCACCGGCGGGCCGGCGCTCGATCCGCTCACCATGTTCGAGGACGTCCTCAAGGACATGCCGGCGAATCTCAAGGCGCAGCAGCAGGAGCTGCGCGCCCTGCGTGCAGCGCAGA
>DASPSF010000026.1:0-3548 GCA_035624075.1 Steroidobacteraceae bacterium
TCCGGCCTCTTCGGGAAGAACAGCCACGCGGTCGCCACCCCGGCGGCCGCGAACCAGAAGGGCGGCGAGACGAGCCCGTGGAACGCAAAGGACACCGCGCTGCCGAAGTCCTCGCCGACCTTGCCGAGCACATCGTTGGCCGGCAGCACGAAGATCGACTGGCCGAAGTAGCTGCCGAACAGCACCGGCGCCACGGTCAGGGCGCCGATCAGCACCGAGGGGATGGCGAGTGCGATCAGGGGCAGCTTCACCACCCACGGGCTCTCCTTCGGGTCACCGCCGTGCCCTTGGGTCTCGTGGGCGTGATCGTCGCCCTTGCCGTCCTCGTGATCGTCGTCGTGACCGTGCGCGGCCTCGCGGAAGCGCTCCGGCCCGTGGAAGGTCATGAACAGCAGCCGGAACGTGTAGAGCGCGGTGACGAACACCCCGAGCAGCACGCACCAGTAAGCGAAGCCGCTTCCCAAGCGGTGCGACTCCCCCACCGCCTCGATGATCGCGTCCTTGGAGTAGAAGCCGGAGAAGAACGGCGTGCCGATCAGGGCCAGCGCACCGATCCAGCAAGTGACGGCGGTGATCGGCATGTATTTCGCCAGCCCGCCCATGCGACGCATGTCCTGCTCGTGGTGCAGGGCGATGATCACCGAGCCGGCGGCGAGGAACAGCAGCGCCTTGAAGAAGGCATGGGTCATGAGATGGAAGATCGCCGCGCCGTAGGCCGACACCCCGAGCGCCACCGTCATATAGCCGAGCTGCGAGAGCGTCGAGTAGGCGATCACGCGCTTGATGTCGTTGTTCACCACCCCGAGCAGTCCCATGAAGAAGGCGGTGATCGCGCCCACCACCATCACCACCGAGAGCGCGGTGTCCGAGTACT
Organism: Steroidobacteraceae bacterium; assembly: GCA_035624075.1. Lineage (GTDB taxonomy): Bacteria > Pseudomonadota > Gammaproteobacteria > Steroidobacterales > Steroidobacteraceae > 13-2-20CM-66-19. The sequence continues at coordinate 875 of DASPSF010000026.1, forward strand.
CGAACAGCGGCGACATGCGCGCCACCATGAAGATGCCCGCGGTCACCATGGTGGCGGCGTGGATCAACGCCGAGATCGGCGTCGGGCCTTCCATCGAGTCGGGCAGCCAGACGTGCAGCGGCACCTGTGCGGACTTGCCCATCGCACCCACGAACAGGCAGATGCAGATGAGCGTCAGCGCATTGACGCTGGTGGTCGCGGTGAGCGGCAGCAGCGCGTGGGCGATGTGCGGCGCGGCCGCGAAGGCGTCGCGGTAGTCGAGCGAATAGGTGTAATAAGCCACGCCCGCGATCCCCAGCACGAAGCCGAAGTCGCCCACGCGGTTGACGATGAAGGCCTTGAGATTGGCGAAGATCGCGCTCGGGCGCGTGTACCAGAAGCCGATCAGCAGGTACGAGACCAGCCCGACCGCCTCCCAGCCGAAGAACAACTGCATGAAGTTGTTCGACATGACCAGCATCAGCATCGAGAAGGTAAAGAGCGAGATGTAGCTGAAGAAGCGCTGGTAGCCGGGATCGTCCGCCATGTAGCCGATGGTGTAGACGTGCACGCACAGCGACACGAAGGTGACCACCGTGATCATGAGCGCAGTGAGGCGGTCGATGAGGAACCCGACCTGCATGTGCATCGAGTCGCTCACCAGCCAGGTGTAGACGGGTGCGTCGTAGGCCGGCACGCCGTCCCACCACATCTGCTTCAGCACCATCACCGACAGCACGCAGGATGCGCCCACCGCCAGGCAGGTGACCGTATGGGCGCCGGCGCGCCCGACCAGCCGCCCGCCGAGCCCGGCGATGATGGCGGCGGCGAGCGGCAGCAGCGGAATGGCGAGCAGCGCGTCGGGATTCACGGGGGTACAGCCTTCAGCCTTTGAGCGTGTTCAGGTCTTCGACGTTGATGCTGCGCCGCTCGCGGAACAGCACCACCAGAATCGCCAGCCCGATGGCCGACTCGGCCGCCGCCACCGTGAGGATGAAGAACACGAACACCTGGCCGTTGATGTCGTCCAGATAGCGCGAGAAGGCGATGAAGTTGAAGTTGGCCGCCAGCAGCAGCAGCTCGACGCACATCAAGAGCAGGATGACGTTCTTGCGGTTGAGGAAGATGCCGGCCACAGCCAGCGAGAACAGCACGACCGAGAGCGTCAGCAGCTGTGCGAGGGTGATCACGGGCGCTTCTCCGCATCCATCTTGACGAGGCGCACCCGGTCCTCGCGCCGCACCGCCACCTGGCGGCCGACGTCCTGGTGCTTGAGTCCCGCGCGGTGGCGCATGGTGAGCGAGATGGCGGCGACGATCGCCACCAGCAGCAGCACCGCGGCGAGCTCGAGCGGGTACGCGTAGCGGGTATAGAGCACGCTGCCCAGGGCGAGCGTGTTGCTGTAGCCGGCCGGCTCGGGCGCCGGGCCGCGGCTGGCATCGAGCCCGAGCGCGCCGTGCGCCCAGACCACACCCGCGATTTCCGCGATCACCGCGCCGGCTGTCAGCCATCCGAGCCAGGCGAAGCGGGTGAAACCCTTGCGCAGCTCCGCCAGGTTGATGTCGAGCATCATCACGACGAACAGGAACAGCACCATCACGGCGCCCACGTACACGAGCACCAGCACCACGGCGAGGAACTCCGCCTCGATCAGCAGCCAGATGGCCGCCGAGGTGATGAAGCACATGACCAGCGCCAGCGCCGAGTACACCGGGTTGCGCGCCGTGATCACCCCGAGCGCGGCCAGGATCAGGATGGCGGCGAACAGGTGGAACAGCACCTGGATCAGCATGCGTGAATACTCATCGGTACGGGGCGTCCGCGGCCTTGTCGGCGGCGATCATGGCCTCGTAGCGCTCGCCCACCGCGAGCAGCTTGTCCTTGCTCATGATGTTCTCGCCGCGCCGCTCCATGTGGTACTCGTGGATGCGTGTCAGCACGATCGCATCCACCGGGCAGGCTTCCTCGCAGAAGCCGCAGTAGATGCACTTGAACAGATCGATGTCGTAGCGCGTGGTGCGCCGCGTGCCGTCGGGCGACACGTCCGAGTCAATGGTGATGCAGACCGCCGGGCACACCGCCTCGCACAGCTTGCAGGCGATGCAGCGCTCCTGGCCGTTCGGATAGCGCCGCAGCGCATGCAGCCCGCGGAAGCGCGGCGACTGCGGCGTCTTCTCCTCCGGGTAGTTGAGCGTGTACTTCGGCTGCACCAAGGTGCGCGCCGTGACCATCAGCCCCTTGATGAGCTCGGGCAGCAGGAAGGTCTTGAGCGGATTTACGGCCATCGAGGAAATCCCCACTTCACCATCGCTCGACGCGAGCGACGCCCAGGCACATGGGCGAGGCGCGAAGCGCCGAGCGGGCGCACAGGGACGTGCGCCCAGGGCTTGCGCGCAGCAGGACAGCGCAGCGCAATGTGCCCGCCGCCGCAGGCGGCGAGCGACGGGCGAAAGTCGCACCTTTCGCCCGGAGCAGCGAGGGTGAGGGCAGGATGCCCGAAGCCGAGCCAATTCATACTAGTGATACCAGGGCCGCGCCCACGGCCCGATGCGGAAGAGCGCCAGCACCATCTCCACGCCGATCCACACCAGCGTCACCGGAATCAGCGCCTTCCAGCCGAGCCGCATGATCTGGTCGTAGCGGTAGCGCGGGAAGGTGGCGCGGAACCAGAGGAACAGGAACAGGAACACGAAGA
>DASPSF010000068.1:0-2030 GCA_035624075.1 Steroidobacteraceae bacterium
CCGCATGCTCGAGTTTCGCCCCGAGTCGATCTATCTCATGCACTTCAGCCGGGTGACCGGCGTGCCACGGCTCGCCGAGCTCCTGAAGAGCCAGATCCGCGAGCTCACCGCCATCGCGCGCCGGCACGCGGGCGACGCCGATCGCGCCGCGGGCATCCGCGCCGAAATGCTCGAGCTGTGGATCGCGCTCGCGCAGCGCGAAGGCAGCGTGCTGGATGATGCCGAGATCGAGCGCGCGCTCGAGAACGACCTCGAGCTCAACACCCAGGGACTCATCGCCTGGCTCGACCGCGCTGCGGAGCGAAAGTCATGAAGCCCTTCAAGGCATTCCGCATTCATTCCGAGGGCGGCAAGATCGCCGCGCGCTTCGAGGATCTGACCCTCGATGACTTAGGAGCGGGCGAGGTCGTGATCCGCGTCGCCTGCTCCGACATCAACTACAAGGACGCCCTCGCCGCGACCGGCGCCGGCAAGATCCTGCGCCGCTATCCGCTCGTCGGCGGCATCGATCTGGCCGGTGCCGTCGAGAGCTCGAGCGATGCCCGCTACCGGGAAGGCGACGCGGTGCTGGTGACGGGCTGCGGACTCTCCGAGACGCATGACGGCGGCTACGCCCAGTACGCGCGCGTGCCGGGCGACTGGGTGATCCCCATGCCCGAAGGCCTCGATGCCCAGACCGCGATGTCGCTCGGCACCGCAGGCTTCACCGCGGCGCTCGCCATCCACCGCATGGAGCAGAACGGCCAGACTCCAGGCGGGGGCCCGATCGTGGTGACGGGCGCCACCGGGGGCGTCGGCAGTGTGGCCGTCGATATGCTCGCGACGCGCGGCTACAAAGTGGTTGCGGTGAGCGGAAAGGCGGAGGCCACGGAGTACCTGAAGGCCCTCGGCGCCTCCGAGGTGCTCGACCGCAAGACCCTCGACTTAGGCAGCCGGCCGCTCGAGGCCGCGCGCTTCGCCGGCGCGATCGACAATCTGGGCGGCGAGGTCCTGACCTGGCTCACGCGCACGGTGGATTTCTGGGGCAACATCGCCAGCATCGGGCTCGCGAGCTCGCCCGAATTGAAGACCACCGTGATGCCGTTCATCCTCCGGGGGATCGCGCTCCTCGGCATCAACTCCTCCGCGACCCGCCGCGAGTGGCGCCTCGCCGTGTGGCAGCGCATCGCAACCGACCTCCGGCCCCGCCAGCTCGCGCGCATCGTCACCCGCACCATCGACTTCGAGGAGCTGCCGCAGGCTTTTCCCGACTATCTCGCCGGGCGCGTCACCGGCCGCACCCTCGTCCGTATACGCTGAAATACCTACCGGCGAGTAGGTTTGTGGCTTGCCCCGCTTGCGCGCGGCGCGTATAGAATGGCGGTCCCCCTTCGAGGTCGCCCATGTCGGATCGAGCACCCACCGCTGGAGCGCGCCTGCGGGCCGCCGTCGAGGCAGAGCGTCCGCTGCAGGTCGTCGGAACGATCAACGCCTACGCCGCGCTGCTCGCGCAGCGCGCCGGCTTTCGCGCCCTGTATCTCTCGGGCGCCGGGGTCGCCAACGCCTCCTTCGGCCTGCCGGACTTGGGCGTCACGACGCTCAACGACGTTTGCGAGGATGTGCGGCGCATCACGGGCAAGTGCGAGCTGCCGCTGCTGGTCGATGCGGACACCGGCTTCGGCAGCGCCTTCAACATCGCCCGCACCTGCCGCGACCTGATCCGCGCCGGGGCTGCCGGCATGCATCTCGAGGACCAGGTGTCGGCCAAGCGCTGCGGCCATCGCCCCGGCAAGGCGCTGGTCCCGGCGGGCGAGATGGTCGACCGCTTGAAGGCCGCGGTGGACGCGCGCACCGATCCGGCCTTCGTCATCATGGCGCGCACCGATGCGCTCGCGGTCGAGGGGCTGGAGGCCGCGCTCGAGCGCGCCGCCGCGTATGTCGCGGCCGGCGCCGACATGATCTTCGCCGAGGCCGTGAGGACGCTCGATGAGTACCGGCAGTTCGCGGACGCAGCGCGCGTTCCGGTGCTCGCCAACATCACCGAGTTCGGC
>DASPSF010000080.1:0-2168 GCA_035624075.1 Steroidobacteraceae bacterium
TTCGGGCAGGACCGCGAACACCAGGCCGGCGGCCAGCCCGGCCGCCGGCGAGATCAGCCGCCTGCCGATCGCGACCACCGCCAGGGCCGCGCAGGCCATCGCCACCGCCGACGGCAGCCTGGTCACCAGCTCTCCGCTGCCGCCCACCTTTACCATCACCCAGATGAGCAGGTAGTACGCGCCGTGCACGGCGTCGATGTTGCCCAGGGTCCGGAACAGATTGCCGAGCGGCCGCTGGGCGGCCGACATGGTGGCGGCCTCGTCCCGCCAGTAGGACGCGCCGGTGATGCCCCAGAGCATGATCACGAAGGTGGCCACCGGCGGCAGCGCCATCACCCACCACGTGCCCGCGTCGAGCCCCTGCCGCCTAGCGCCGCTCTCCCCCGCGCCCGCCTGCCCATCCGGCACGGGCTGCGTGCTCGGCGGCTGGGTGCTATGCGAGGTCACTGCCGGGTGCCTTCCGGTCGGCTCGGTTCGCGGTCACTAGACACTATGCAACCGGACCCGCCGCGGGGCGCACTTGACCCTCGGCCGACCATGATCGTGGTGGACTTTGGCCGCCATTCAGGCAAAACTCACCACGATCATGGAACGAGGCCGGTGGGCGGGCGGCGGGGGCCGGCCCGGGGGACGGCACCCAGATTTAGCTGCGCATGGCGCGGATGGACTCGCGTAGGGAGCTCATCGTGGCCAGCACCGCAGAGGGCTCGTAGCCGCAGTGCGCCATGCAGTTCGCGCACCGCGGGTCCTTGCCGCGGCCGTAGGAGTCCCAGTCGGTGGTCTCGATGAGCTCCTTGTAGGTCTTGGCGTACCCGTCGGCCATCAGGTAGCAGGGCCGCTGCCAGCCGAGCAGCGAGTAGGACGGGATGCCCCACGCGGTGCACGAGTAGTCGGTCTTGCCCTCGAGGAAGTCGAGGAAGAGCGGTGTGTGGTTGAGCCGCCACTTCTTCCTGTTGCCGTCGGCGAACGCCTTGCGGAACAGCTCCCGGGTCTCGGTGACGCCGAGGAAGTGCTCCTGGTCCGGCGCCTTCTCGTAGGCGTACGCCGGCGAGATCTGCATCTGGTCGACGCCCAGGTCGTCGTTGAGGTAGTTGAGCACGTCGATCACGGTGTGCGGGGTGTCGGTGTTGAAGAACGTGGTGTTCGTGCTCACCTTGAACCCGCGGGCCTTCGCGTCCTTGATCGCGGCGACCGCCTCGTCGAACACGCCCTCCTTGCAGACCGACTCGTCGTGCCGCTCGCGCAGCCCGTCGATGTGCACCACCCAGGAGAAGTACGGCGACGGCGTGAACTTCTCGATCTTCTTCGGCATCAGCAGCGCGTTCGTGCACAGGAACACGAACTTCTTGCGCGCGATCAGCTGCCGCACGATCTCGTCGATCTGCGGGTGCATCAGCGGCTCGCCGCCGGCGATCGACACCATCGGCGCGCCGCACTCCTCGACCGCCTCGATGGCCTGCTCGACCGGCATGCGCTGCTTCAGCAACGTGTGCGGCTGCTGGATCTTGCCGCAGCCCGCGCACTTGAGGTTGCACGCGAACAGCGGCTCGAGCTCGACGAGCAGCGGGAACTTGTCACGGCCGGTGAGCCGCTGGCGCATCAGGTAGGACCCCACACGCAGGCTCTGGCGCAGTGGCATAGGCATTTATTGCTTCAACTCCTTGGGAAGCCCGAAGCGGATGGATTCGGTTGCGACCACGCGCTCGCTGACGTCGACCGGCCCGAGGCCAGACAGCGCGTCGATGATCTGGCTCACCACGGCCGGCGGCGCCGATGCCCCGGCGGTGAGCCCGACGACCGACGCCCCAGCGAGCCAGGCGAGCTCGATGTCCTCGGGTCCGTCGATCAGGTAGGAGGGCGTGCCAGCCCGCTCAGCGGTCTCGACCAGGCGGATCGAGTTCGACGAGTTCGTCGACCCCGCGACCAGCACCACGTCGGACTCGGCCGCGATCGCGCGCACCGCGAGCTGGCGGTTCGTGGTGGCGTAGCAGATGTCGTCGCTGCCCGGGCCGCGCGCGCCAGGGAACCGGTCGAGCAGCGCGCTGGCGATGCCGCCCGCCTCGTCGGTGGACAGCGTGGTCTGCATCAGGTACGCGACCTTGCCGGAGTCGGCCGGCCGCAGCTTGCCGACATCGGCGACGTTCTCGACCAGCGCCATCGATGCCGGG
>DASPSF010000011.1:0-43617 GCA_035624075.1 Steroidobacteraceae bacterium
CGGTTCTGAACTACCTCATACGTAGCGGCGCGATACGACGCCAGGGCAGGCGCTACATCCCGCGCTTCCGAGGCCTCGTTATCCAGGGCGCGAGGGGGCCGGACCACTTTCACGCCCTGCGGATGGTCACTCTGCACAGTCTCACTAACATGCTCGCAACGCTTGAGCACAACCTCCTGGTGAAGCCGCCTGCAAGGCGGTGGTTCACCCGCTCCACGTGGAACCGCCAGTTCCCCGTGCGCGAGCGAGAGGCGCTCGACAAGTACGTCGCGCGGCTCGGAAAGGACATGATCTATCGACTGGACGCCTACATGCTCCGACGCGAGGTCAGTCGGCGGCCCGGCGAACCAACGATGCAGGTAGGGGTCGCAGTGCATCGGTGGGAGGAAGACCGGAGGGCCAACCTCAAGGGCAGCGGTCGAAGGGGCTCAAGATCGGCTCCCGGGAAGCGAAAGATCCGTCGCCGCTGAGGGGTTGAGGATCCCTCAATGCGCATTTCGTTCTCCAAGCCCGGGATTTGCTGGGTCCTTGGTGCGCATCATTGAATTGCTAGGCCCAAAAATAAAACCCCGCGGCATTGCTTCATGCCGCGGGGTAGCTTTCGAGAGTCTTTCCTAGCGCGGTTTGACTGGTCGTTCCGCAGTGAACCTTGACCGACTTATTCCTCGGGCACCGTTTGCATAAAATCCAGCCAACCATGGCGAACGGGTCATTCCAAAGCTACCGTCGATAGGACGGCTTCGGCCTGTTATCCCGCCCGTGCCTACGATCGCGCCCGTGCCTACGATCGCGCCCGTGCCTTTGATCGCGCCCGTGCCTTCGATGCCGCCCGTGCCTACGATCGCGCCAGTGCCCGCTCTCGCTGTTTCGGCGCTGCTCACGGCGCTTGCAAGAGCAGCCACAATTGCGGCCAGAGTCATGGTGCGCGAGATCTTCATAAATCTTCCCCCTTTTGTAGTCCGTTACTTCCGAGTCCCAAGTCCTGCGAGAACATCAATCTCTTGCGCGGGCGCGCGAGACGTCAGGTCGGCGGTCCCTCTTGAGTCCGCCTCTGCCCTCTCCCCCGCCTCGTGTTCAAAAAAGTAGATGCCGACCCCGTATCGCTTCCCCGATTCGCTGCTCTCGGAGGCTCCCAATCGCGTAAGGAAGGTGTCGAGCTCCGCCAGCAACTCCTGCGCACGCTCGCCAGTGAGCGCAAGAAATTTGTCGCGTCCGCTGTCGGAGAGCGGCTCACCCGAGTAGACGCGTCGCTCGAAATACGGAGGGTCGATATTCAGCACGTTGTGCACAACGCTCGCGACCACGCCAGCGAGAAATCGCCCCATGCGCTCAAATTGCTTGACGTCCTGACTCTGGCTGACATACGCGCGCGACAGGCAGCGCACAGTCTTGCCATCGATGACCTCGATGGAGCCCACTGCTACTAGCTCGTCGAGCAGCGCCTCCTCGTCCACGCCCGGGCACGCCGCCTGGGTGAGGTCACGGAAGCTCCGGCGCGGTGAGCCCGGCGTCGGTTGCAAATCCAACTCCAGAGGTAGCCCATAGGCTCCCGAGAAGCCCGGCTGCGTGTGCCACACCGTGAGCAGGGGGCCTACCTGATCCCCAACGCTAGAACGAGCACCATGCGGCGCTCCCACCCGCGACGCTTCGCGCAATGCGCTGACATCCGACTTCGCAAGTCCCGCGACGACCGCGAGACGCGCATCGGTAGTCGGTCTCTTCTGATCGCGCAGCCGCGCCTCGAGCGCCTGGATGTAGACGCGGCGCACCACTCCCGCGATTTCGCCCGCGGAAATTCCGTACTCGAATGCGACCCGCATGAGTGGTTGCACGAGTGCGGCGAACACATTCAGGACCGCCTCTTTTTCGCGGCTTGTTTTAGTCATGCTGCAGCTGCTTTGTTGTGAACATAACTCTAGGGAGTTCAGTCACTTATGTCAATTTACAGTGTCGTGACATGGCCACAGAGAGCCCCGTCAAGGAATAAAACCTATCCGAAACAGCTAGTTATGCGTGGAAGGGCTGTGGATAGCCCGGATGCGCCAGGTGAGAAGCGGCGCACAGAATCGGCCTAAGGGATGGGTTAGGCGCTGCAGCGCCGCAACTTCGTCAGGTGCGCTCGGCGGGGTCGAAAAGTCGCTGGTGCTCGAGAATCGCGTAGCGGTCGGTCATCCCGGCGATGTAATCGGCGACCGTGCGCGCGCGTCCTGCGCCCGGATTCGACCCTTCCGATTTCAGCGCCTGGTCGCGATGCTCGGGCGGCATGAGCGTCACGTCCCTGAAGAACGCCTCGAAGAGCTCCTGCACCACGCGCCGCGCCTTGGTGGTCATGCGCAGCACTTTGTAGTGCCGGTAGACCTGCTCGCGCAGGAACTCCTTGAGCTCGAGATGCTCCTCGCGGCACTCATCGCTCAAGGCCGCGAGCGGCTTGGCGTGCGCGCGCACCTCGTCGATCGTTCCGGGCTTGGTGCGCACGAGCTGCGACTCCGTGGTGCGGATGAGATCGAGCACGATGTGATTGATCATGCGGCGGACGATCTCGTGCACCAGCCGCCGCTCGCTTAGGGTTGGGTAGCGCGCCACCACGGCGTCGTGCTGGCGGCGGAACATGCGCGTGGTGCGCAGCGCCTCGACCGTCAGGAGCTGCGCGCGCAGCCCGTCGTCGACGTCGTGATTGTTGTAGGCGATCTCGTCCGCCAGGTTGGCGATCTGCGCCTCGAGTCCCGGCTGCTGGCGCTTCAAGAACCGCTCGCCGAGCTCGCCGAGCTCGCGCGCATGGCGCACCGAGCAGTGCTTCAGGATCCCCTCGCGGCATTCGAAAGTGAGGTTGAGCCCGCGGAACTCCGCGTAGCGCTCCTCGAGCTCATCCACCACCCGCAGCGATTGCAGATTGTGCTCGAAGCCGCCGTAGTCGCGCATGCACTCATTGAGCGCATCCTGGCCCGCGTGCCCGAAGGGGGTGTGGCCGAGATCGTGCGCGAGCGAGATCGCCTCGGTGAGCGCCTCGTTGAGATTGAGCGCCAGCGCCACCGAGCGCGCGATCTGCGCGACCTCGATCGAGTGGGTGATGCGCGTGCGGTAGAGGTCGCCCTCGTGGTTGACGAACACCTGGGTCTTGTAGACCAGCCGCCGGAACGCGTTCGAATGAATGATGCGGTCACGATCGCGCTGGAATTCGCGGCGCAGCTCCGGTGCCGGCTCGGGATAGCGCCGCCCGCGCGAGCCCTCATCGTGCGCGGCGTAGGGCGCAAGCGGCGCGGCGGCGGGCACGACGTCGTTCATCTTCGGCCTGTCAGCCGCAGTACGCCTGCAGCGTCCGCTCGAGCGCGTCCTCGGGGTAGTCGGCGGTGAGGAACGCATTGCCGATCCGGCGCAGCAGCACCAGGCGCAGCCGGCCGCCGAGGACCTTCTTGTCGATGCGCATGTGCTCGAGCACCGCCTCCGGCGTGACGCCCGCGCCGCGGGCCGGAAGCCCGGCGCGCTCCACCAGAGTGTGCACCCGTACCAGCTCCTCCGGGCTCACGAGGCCGAGCTCGCGCGACATCGCCGCCGCCATGACGAGGCCCGCGCCCACCGCCTCGCCGTGCAGCCACTTGCGGTAGCCGGTCGCCGACTCGACCGCATGCCCGAAAGTGTGGCCTAAGTTGAGCAGCGCCCGGTCGCCGCGCTCCTCGCGTTCGTCGCGGCCAACGATCATGGCCTTGATCTCGCAGGAGCGGCGCACGACATGAGCAATCGCCTCAGGGTTGTTGGCGAGCAGCTCATCGAGATGCTTCTCGAGCCACTCGAAGAGCCCGGCATCGCACATGAGCCCGTACTTGATCACCTCGGCGAGACCTGAGCTCCGCTCGCGCGGCGGCAGGCTCGTGAGCGTCGCGGTGTCCGCGATCACCGCCACCGGCTGATGGAAGGCGCCGATCAGGTTCTTGCCTCCCGGGTGGTTGACCGCGGTCTTGCCGCCGACCGCCGAATCCACCTGCGCGAGCAGCGTGGTCGGCACCTGCACCAAGGCGACGCCGCGCTGGTAACAGGCGGCGACGAAGCCGGCGAGGTCCCCGACCACCCCGCCGCCGAGCGCGATCACGGTCGAGTCGCGGCCGAAGCGGTTGCTGACCAGCACGTCGAGCACGCGCGCGGCGTTCTCGAGCGTCTTGTGCACCTCGCCGTCCGGCAGGATCACCTCGAGGCGCCGCTGGGCGGGAAGGGCGGCGGTGAGCGCGGCCATATAGAGCGGCGCCACGGTGGTATTGCTCACGATGAGGAGGTCGCGCCCCGGTATGTGGGGCCTGAGCAGCTCGCCGCGCGCAAACAGGCCCGCGCCGATCAGGATCGGGTAGCTGCGGTTGCCGAGTTCGACCTTGAGAGTATCCACTGCGAGCGCGCGATGACGACGAGGGGGTATTCGCGCCGGCGGCAGTATACGTGAGGGTTCCCGTCAGTGCGCCGCGGGTCCGGACTTAAGGAGCCTCAGGATTTCCTCGGTGACCGCCGGCACTCGCCGGCCGTCGGTCGACACCGTGAGATCGGCGATCTCGCTGTAGAGCGGCGAGCGCACGTCCATGAGCGCGCCGAGGCGCCCGGCGATGTCGCCCTGCTCGAGCAGCGGGCGGTTGCGGCCATGACGCACCCGGTCGGCCTGCTGCGTCACCGAGGTCTCGAGATAAACGACGCGGCCGCGCTCGGCGAGATGCCGGCGGTTCTCGCTCGAGAGCACCGCGCCGCCGCCGGTCGCGAGCACGATGCCCGGCAACTGGGTGAGGGCCTCGATGGCCTCGCGCTCGCGCACCCGGAAGCCCGCCTCGCCCTCTTTCTCAAAAATGAACGGGATGTCGACGCCGGTGCGCCGCTCGACCTCGGCGTCGCTGTCGTAGAAGGGCATGCCGAGCGCGCGTGCCAGCGCGCGCCCGACCGCGGTCTTGCCCGATCCCATGGGGCCGATGAGGAACACGCTGGTCTGTCCGAGCATCCTTCGACCAAGGATACCCAAACGCGCCCCTCAGGAGCGCTTCAGAGGCTGCGGGTGAAGCTGCAAAAAGGCCTGGGTCGCTCGCTGGGCGCGGCGGCTGAGCGCCGCAGCCGACGGGACCTCCTCGAGCCGCATCAGCACCCGCATGAACAGGTCGCCCCAGAGCAGCGCCAGGTACTGCTCAGTCATCGCCGCCAGCCTCGCGCCGCCGATCAGCCCCGCGGCCCGCGCACGCCCCAGAACCTTGAGGATCGCGGTGCGGCTCGCCCGCCGGCCGTTCGCATCGAGCGTCCGCGCCACTTCGGGCGAGCGCGGCGCCTCGAGGATCGCGAGGCGAAACACCGCGATCACCTCCGGCGCACAGATCTCCCGCAGCAGCACCGTGCCGCAGCGCGTGAGCAGCGCGGCCAGCATCTGCCGGTCGCGCGGCCGCGGCAGCGCCTCCGGCACGCGCATGCGCTGCGCCCGCTCGGCGATGCAGGTGGCCAGCATCGCCTGCTTGCTGCCGAACAGCGCGTACAGCTCGCGCTTCGAGACCCGCGCGCGGCGCGCGATGCTGAGCGTGCCCGCGCCCGCGTAACCGTTTTCGATGAAGGTTTCCATCGCGGCGCAGAGAATCCGCTCGCGCACCGGCAGAGCGCGCTGCGGCTCCCGGCTCGCCGCTGATTGTGGTGCAGTCGTCGCGTTCCGCATGGTCCCCCGCTTGCGTTGGTACCGGATAGTACCATAGGATCGGGGCCAGGTACTCGCTGGTACCAGAGTCGACGGATGCGGCCAAGGAGGTCGAGGGTGACGCAGCCCGCAGCAACTTCCCCGGTGGTGCGCCTGGCGCACGTATCGAGGACTTATCAGAGCGGTGCGCTCGAGGTGCGGGCGCTCGATGACCTGAGCCTCGAGATCCCGCCCGACCGCTTCTCGGTGGTGATCGGCGCCTCCGGCAGCGGCAAGACCACGCTCCTCAACCTCATCGGTTGCATCGACGCGCCGAGCAAGGGCGTGGTCGAAGTCTGCCGGCAGAACATCGCCGAGCTCGATGACGACGCGGTGGCCGATTTCCGCGCCCGCAACATCGGCTTCATCTTCCAGACCTTCAGCCTGATCCCGGTGCTCTCGGCCTACGAGAACGTCGAGTACCCGCTGCTGCTGGTCGGCATGCCCGCGGCCGAGCGGCGCCGGCGGACGACGGCGATGCTGGAGGCGGTGGGGCTCGCGGCCCAGGCGCAGCGCCAGCCGAACGAGCTCTCCGGCGGCCAGAAGCAGCGCGTGGCGATCGCCCGCGCGCTGGTGAAGCAGCCGCAGCTGGTGCTGGCGGATGAGCCCACCGCCAACCTCGACAGCGCCACCGGCGCCGCCATCATCGCGCTCATGCGCCGCGTGCAGGCCGACTCGCACACGACCTTCATCTTCGCGACGCACGATCCGCAGCTCATGTCGCACGCCGACGAGATCTTCGCGATCCGCGACGGTGCGCTGCTCGAGCATCGCCGGAGCGGCGCATGATCGGCGTGCTGGTGAAGATCGCCTGGCGCAACATCGTGCGCAACCGGCGCCGCTCGCTCATGACCGCCTCCGCGGTCGCGGCCGGCGCGCTCGCGATGCTGCTGTTTCTCGGCTATACGACCTACATCTTCCTCGGCATGGAGACTGGCAACGTGCAGCATCTCGGGCACCTGCGGGTGTTCCGCGCCGGCTATTTCCTCTACGGCGCCGGCAACCCCACCGCCTACGGCATCGACGGCTATCGGGAAGTCATGCGGGAGATCGGCGACGACCCGGTCTTGAAGCCCATGATCCGGGTGCTGACCCCCGCCCAGTCGCTGATGGGCATCGCCGCCAACTATCGCAGCGACAACGCCGCCTCGCGCACCTTCTTCGGCGAGGGGATCATCCCTTCCGACCGCGCCCGTATGCTCGGTTGGGACCAGTACCACACCGGAATCTTCCATCCCCTTGATCCGGGCATGTCGGACGCCGACGAGAGCAGCGGGCTGGTCGGCACCGGGCTCGCACGCATCCTCAATCTGTGCGCGCCGCTGAAGCTCCCCGACTGCCCGCCGGCGCCCGCTGCGGCGCCCGCCGAAGAGCATCGGGGCCCGGTCAACGCCGACATCGCCGAGCTCGCCGGACGTGATGCCCCGCAGGCAGAGCAGGCCCCCGAGGGCGCGCAGATCGACCTGCTCGCCGCCACGGTTGGTGGCGCACCCAATGTGGTGAGTCTCCACGTGGCCAGCACTCAGCCCCAGGGCGCCAAGGAGCTCGACGACGCCTACGTGCTCATGCACCTGGGTTTGGCACAGCAGCTGGTCTACGGGCGCGAGGAGCACAAGGTCACCGCGATCGTGCTGCAGCTCCGGGACAGCCGCTACATGAGCGCGGCGCGCGCGCGGCTCAACGCCCTGTTCCGCGAGCGCCAGCTCGGCCTCGAGGTGCGCGATTTCGGCGAGCTGGTGCCCTTCTACGGCCAGGTGATCCGGCTGTTCAGCAGCATCTTCCTGTTCATCGCGCTGGTCATGGGCATGATCGTGCTGTTCGCCGTGGTCAACACCATGACCATGAACGTCATGGAGCGCATCAACGAGATCGGCACCAGCCGCGCGATGGGCGTGCGGCGCAGCCGCATCCGCGCGCAATTCCTCATCGAGGGCACGTTCATCGGGCTCATCGGCACCGTGGTCGGTGCCGCGCTCGCCATCGGCATCGCGACCCTCGTCAACCGCAGCGGCATCACCTGGATCCCGCCGGGCAACGCCATCCCGATCCCGCTGCATCTCGATGTGCTCGGCCGGCCGCTGCGCGCCGCCAGCATCTGCGTGGGGCTCGTGCTGGTCGCGACCGCCGCGGCGCTGCTGCCCGCCAATCGCGCCGCGCGTCTTTCGGTGGTCGACGCGCTGCGGCACATATGAGCCGCGCGGCGCGTCACCTGCGGCTTCTCGCCACGCTGCTCGCCGCCGGCGCGGCGCTCACGCCCGCGGTCCCGACAGCGGCGGCCGATGCCCCGAGCGCGCAGGCGATCATTGCCGCGACCGACCGGGTGCGTAATCCCGGCGAGCCCTTCCGCTCCACCGTGACGCTCACCGAGTACGTGGGCGGGAGCGAGCGCAATCATGACCGCCTGGTGGTGTTCTCGAAGGAGGACCGCACGACGCACCAGTTCCGCAACCTGATCGAGTACGTCGACCCGCCGCGCGATGCCGGCAAGAAAGTACTGCTCGACGGGCATTCGCTGTGGTTCTTCGATCCGGCCTCCAACATCAGCATCCGCATCTCCGCGCAGCAGCGCCTCATCGGCCAGGCGGCGATCGGTGATGTGCTGACGGTGAACCTCGCGATCGACTACACCGCGGCCCTCGCCGGTGCCGAGACCATCAAGGACGCCGCGCGCGCCGACCGCAACTGCTGGCATCTGGATCTCAAGGCCGCCAACGATCAGGCGGTCTACGCCCATGTCGAGTACTGGGTCGAGCAGGGCACGAACTTTCCCGTCAAGGGCAAGTTCTACTCCGACAGCGGGCGGCTGCTGAAGATCCTCTACTACCGCAGCTTCGCCGCCGAGCTCGGCGCGGTGCGTCCCACCGAGGCGGTGATCATCGACGCGGTCGACACCTCGCTCGCCACGACCGCCGCGTTCGCCGACTACCGCGACGCCGAGATTCCCGACGCCTGGTTCCAGCGCGACTACCTGCCGCGCCTGCAGGTCAAATGAAAACCGCTGCACGCCGCCGGCCGGGCCGATGGAGCGCAGCCGTGTCGGGCGCCGTGCTGTCGGGCGCTCTGTGCGCAGCGCCGTCCGCCGCGCGGGCAGACCCGCCGCCCGGCCCGGCGCCGGCCGCGCCTCCCGCGGCGCCGGCCTCGAAGGAGAATGAGGACCTCGAGCTCATCCCGCCGCCGGCGCAGGCCGCGCCCGGGGCCGCCGGGACGGCCACGGCCCAGGGAGCAGGCGCGCAACGCCTCTACGCTGAGAATGCCTTCACGGTCGACTCAGCGCGCGGGGACCTGCTCGTACCGGCGCCGCCGCCGCCGCCCTTCGACTGGCAGGAGCGGCTGTTGCTCGATGCGCGAGAGCAGTGGAGCGCCGGCGACGGCGTGCGCTTCAGCTTGAGCGACCGTCTCAACCTGCGCGCCGAGAATGACCTGAGCTTCCCTACGCAGGAGAACGTGATCAACGACCTGCGTGAGCTGTACGTGAGCACGGAGCTCGCGACCCGCACCTACCTGGATGCCGGCCGGATCAACCTGAAGAGCGGCGTGGCGCTCGGCTACAACCCGACCGACTACTTCAGGACGCGCGCCGTGGTCGAGCCGCTGTCCGCCGATCCCACCGTGCTGCGCGAAGACCGGCTCGGCACGGTGATGGTGCGCGCCGAGCGCATCTGGGAAGGAGCCACGCTGACCGCCGCCTTCGCGCCCCGGCTCGAGGACCCGAGCCCGATCTATACCAATCTCGATCTGCCGAGCTTCGATCCGATGCTCGCCCGCACCAACGCGGCCGACCGCGCGCTCATAAAGAGTAGCCTCAACCTCGCGCCGGACTTCAGTCCCGAGATCCTGCTGTACCGCGAGGGCGCCAGCACGCAGCTCGGCGTGAATCTCACCGCCACGCTCGGGCCGCGGGTCGTAGCCTATCTCGAATGGAGCGGCGGGCGGCAGGCGCCGCTCATCGCGCAGGCGCTCGCGTTCGGGCGCGAGACCGGTACGCTCCCCGCCAGCGCGCCCGACCCGTTTGCCGATTCGAGCGGCACGAGCTTCCAGAATCAGCTCGCCATCGGCGCCTCCTGCACGCTCGGCAGGAGCGTGACACTCAATCTCGAGTATCTCGGCAACACGGCAGGCTTCTCGGGCGCGGACTGGAACCAGTGGTTCGCGCTCGGCTCCGGGCGCAGTGCCCGCGATCCGCTCGCGCAGGAGCTGTGGTACCTGCGCGAGTACGCGCTCGACCAGCAGCAGCTCGCCAGCCGCCATGCGCTGTTCCTGCGCGCCGACTGGGTCGACGCGTTCGTGCCGAAGCTCGAGCTCATGGCGCTTGCCGATGCCGATCCGCACGATGGCTCGGCGCTGCTGCAGCTCAGCGCCCAGTATTACCCGGCCGACAAGTGGACGCTCGGCGGCCAGCTGATCGGCTACCTCGGCTCGCGGCACTCGGATTTCGGCAGCGTGCCCGAGGCCGGCAGTGTGCTGCTGAGCGTCGCCCGCTATTTCTGAGCCAAAACCGCCGCGGCCGCCTCGAGGGCGGCCGCGGTCGTGCATCAGCCGAAGGTGAGCCGCGTCAGTTGGTGACGTTCACGCCCTCGTGGACGATCTTCGGGGTGATGAAGATCATCAGCTCGTCCTTGTCGTCGGTGTGATCGGTGCTCTTGAACAGGTGCCCGAGGATCGGGATGTCGCCAAGGTACGGCACCTTCTGGTCGTCCTCGCGCTGCGTCGTGGTGAGGATGCCGCCGAGCACCACGGTCTGGCCGTCGTTCACCAGCACCTGGGTGGTGATCTCGCGCGTGTTGATCGAGGGCACGTTCACGCCGCCCGAGGCGACCACGATGGTGCCGACCGAGTCGTCGCGCACGTCGAGGTCGAGAATGATGCGGTTGTCGGGCGTGATCTGCGGGGTGACCTTGAGCGACAGCACCGCCTTCTTGAACTGGATGGTGGTCGCGCCGCTCGAGGCCGACTGCTGGTACGGGATCTCGATACCCTGCTCGATCGTCGCCTCCTTCTGGTTCGCGGTGATGACGCGCGGCGAGGAGATGATGTTCGCCTGGGTCTCGGCCTGGGCGGCCGAGAGCTCGAGGTCGACCAGGATGTTGTTGGCGACGACGCCGAGCCCGATCGAGCCGGCCGGATTGGTCACCGGCAGGTTGACGTTGTAGCGGTTGGCGGCCGCCGGGATGCCGTAGGTCGGCAGCGGCACCGGCGTCGTGCCGGCGTTGATCGCGCTGTTGATCGCGTTCTGGCCGGTGATGAAGGTGGTCGCCTGGGTGTCGAGGCCCGCGGCCGTGCCGGTGGTGTTGTAGAGCGTATTGCCGTTCTGGTGCATCGCCGTGATGCCCAAGATCGAGCCGATCTGGCGCTCGAAGTCGTTGTTGACGATGACGATACGCGACTCGATCAGCACCTGGCGCACCGGGATGTCGAGGGTGGCGACCAGGCGGCGGATGTCCGCCAGCTTGTCCGCGGTATCGAGCAGCAGCAGGGTGTTGGTACGCTCATCGACCGCCACGCTGCCGCGCGAAGACAGCAGCGAGTTGTTCTGCGACTTGATGAGGGCGGCCATGTCCTGCGCCTTGGCGTAGTTGACCTGCAGGTACTCCGAGCGCAGCGGCGCGAGCTCCGAGACGTCCTTGCGGGCGGCCAGCTCGGCCTTCTCGCGCGTGGCGAGCTCGGCCTGCGGCGCCACGATGATGACGTTGCCGTCGCGGCGCTTGTCGAGGCCCTTGGTCTTCAGGACGATGTCGAGCGCCTGGTCCCACGGCACGTTCTGCAGGCGCAGCGTGACGTTGCCGGATACCGAGTCGCTCACCACGATGTTCTGCCCGCTGGCATCGGCCAGCAGCTGCAGCACCGCGCGCGTGTCGATGTCCTGGAAGTTGAGCGTCAGGCGCTCGCCGGTGTAGACCGGCTTCTCCTCGGCCGCGGCGTTGGCCTTGCGGCGCGGCGCCACCTCGACCACGTACTGGTCGTCCGACTGGTAGGCGAGCTGCTCGAAGTCACCGCTGGCGTTGATCGCGATGCGCGCGCCGTTGCCGACGCGCGAGACGTCGAAGCCCTGCACCGGGGTGCCGTAGTCGGTCGCGTCATAGCGGCGCAGCAGGTTGGCCGGCACGCCGGCGTCGCTGAAGTCCACCAGGATCTGGTTGCCGAGCTGTTTGAGACTGATGTGGATGTGCGAGTCGGAGAGCTTCACGACCACGCGGCCCGCGCCGTCGGTGCCACGGCGGAAGTCGATGGCGCGCAGCTCGCGCCCGCCGCCCGGGCTCGCGGCCACCGTGCCGCCGCCCGCGACCACGCTCGGTGCGCTGGTGGCGACCGCGGCGGCGGCCGGCCCGGTGCCGAGCATGACGACGATGTTGTTGCCGTCGACGTGTGCCTCGTAAGGCACCAGCTTGTCGAGGTTAAGCACCACGCGCGTGCGGTCCTTGGTCTCGGCCGCGAGGATGGTGTCGAGGCCCGAGGCGTGCACGTCGATGCGGCGCGAGGGCAGCGCCAGCGTCGTGCCCGGCAGGTCGAAGGAGATGCGCGCCGGGTTGTCGATGGTGAACGACAGGGGCTGCGGGGCGGGACCCGAGAGCTTCATGGTGAGCTGCAGCTGCTGTCCGGCGAGCGGCTGAACGTCCACCGCCTGGAGGCTCGGTTGATCCTGGGCCAGCGCCGGCGCGGCCGGGACGACCGCAAGGGCCCCCGCGATCACGACCCAGGCGGCGGTGCCGAGGATGCGCTTGAAGATAGAGGCATGCATTGCGAGGACTCCCTGCTGGACCTACTCGTTCAGGGCGAGCGCCGCGGGCCGCTCCATATACCCGCCGAGGCTGTCCGGAACGATTTCAACGAGGCTGATTTTGGACGGTGTGATCTCGGTGATCTTGCCTTCGGCCTGACCCATGTGCTCGCCCACCGCGACGCGATGCACCAGGCCATCTTTGGTCTGTACCAGGCCGTACATGCCGCCGCCGAGGCGCAGCGTGCCGACCATCTTCAAGGTGTCGAGCGAGAACTGCTCGAGGAACTCGCGGTTGCGCTTCTGGTCGGGACGCACGCCGGCCAGCCCGGCGCCGGCGCCCGGCGCGCTCGGCATGAACGGCGAGCGCATCTCCGAGTCCGCGTACACGTAGGTCTCGTAGGGCTTGATCTCGGGCAGCGGCTCGACGCGGCCACCCGGCTCGTGCTTGGTTTCCTCGATGAAGCGGTTGAGCTCATCGTCGGCGCTGGTGCAGGCGCCGAGCAGGAGGTAGCCCAGGCACAGCAGCGCCACTGCAAGGGGACGGAGCGCCGGGCGGTGTGTCAGATGCTGCATGGCTTTCACCTTCAACCGCCCGTCTTCCGGTGGGTCACGGCGTCCTTCTTCTTCTCGGCCTCGCCCGCGGCGATCTCTTCCTCGTCGAGGTAACGATAGGTCTTGGCGGTGAGCTCCATCGACAGCGCGTCGTAGGCGTCCTTGCTGTCGGGCTTGATGTTGATGTCGTCGAGCGTGACGATGCGCGGCAGTGCCGCGATGCCGCTCACGAACTCGCCGAACTGGTGGTAGCTGCCGGTGAGGCGGATCTTGATGGGCTTCTCGGCGTAGAAATCCTTCTTCACCTCGGCCTCGGGCTGGAACAGCTTCTCCGACAGGCCCGCGGCCAGGCCGGTCTGGGAGATGTCGACCAGCAGGCTCGGCACTTCGGTCTTGCCGGGGAGCTGGCGCAGCAGCGCGCCGAAGGAGCGCTCGATGTCCTTCAACTGCTGCTTGTAGACCTCGAGATTGACCGCCTTGGCGTGCTTGGTCTTGAACTCCTGGCGCAGCGCCTGCTCCTCGGCCTCGTGCTGCTGCAGCTCGGGTCGCTGCTCGCTCCAGACGAAGTAGTAGACGAGTAAGGCGGTCACCACGAGGAACGCGAGCACCACCGCGCCGACGCGGAACGGGAAGGGCCAGCGGCCCGGGTCGCGCGGATCGAGGGACCGCAGCTCTTCGAGCAGGTTCATTGCTGCACTCCCGCGCCGCTCAGGGACGCCTTGCGGATCTTGCCCTTCTGCGCCGCCGGCCCTTTGCCCGGCTCTTCCTGGGCGCCCGCGGTCACCTCGTCGGCGGTCAGCGTGAATTGCGAGCCCGGACCCTTCGAGGTCTGCACCACCTCGAGCTCGGGGTTGCGCAGCCACTCGGAGGCATCGATGTTGCGCATGAAGGAGGAGACGCGGGTGCTCGACTGCGCAATGCCGTCGAACTTCAGGCGCTTGCCGGCGCCGCCGCTCACCTGCTGCACGCCGGTGAGATAGACCCCGTCGGGCAGCGTCTTCACGATCTCATCGAACACGTGCACGATCCCCGGCCGCGAGCGCTGCAGCTTCTCGATGACGTCCATGCGCGCGATGAAGCGCTGCTTCTCGCTCTCGAGGTTGTTGATCTCCTCGATCTGCTTGTCGAGCATCTTGATCTGGGTGCGCAGCGTCTGGTTGCGGCGCTGCTGCCCGGCGATCATCGAGTCGTACATGAGATAGACCGCGAAGGTGCTCACCATGGCGGCGAGCACCGCGACCCCGAGCGCCACCAGGAAGGCGAGCTTGCGCTCTTTGCGTTGTGCTTCGCGCCAGGGAAGTAGATTTATGCGTGGCATGTCAGTCGAAGCTCCGCAGTGCAAGCCCGCACGCAGTCAGGAGCGCGGTGGCATCGCGCTGCACCGCCTGCGCCTTGGCGCGTGAGGACAACTTCATCTGGCCGAGCGGATCGCCTTTTTCGGCGGAGATACCGACGCGGCTCGAGATCACCTCGGCGACGCCCGGAATGTTGGCGCAGCCGCCGCACACCAGGATCTTCTCCGGCTGCTCGCGCCCGGAGCCGGAGGCCAGGTAGAACTGCAGCGAGCGGCTCACCTGCTGCGTCATGTCGTCGATGAACGGATCGAGCACCTCGGACTGGTAGTTGCCGGGGAGCCCACCTTCTTTCTTGGCGCGCCCGGCTTCCTCCATGGCGAGGCCGTAGGTGCGCATGATCTCCTCGGTGAGCTGCTGCCCGCCGAAGGCGAAGTCGCGTGTGTACACGACCTTGAGGTTCCTGAGCACGCTGAAAGTGGTGCTGCTCGCGCCGAAGTCCACCACCGCGATGGTGCGGTCGATGCCACCGTCGGGCATCTGGTGCGTCATGAGCTTGCAGGCGTTCTCGAGCGCGAAAGCCTCGACGTCGACGATCTTGGCCGCCAGCCCCGCGGCCTTGACTGCCGCCTGGCGCTGCTCGACGTTCTCGGTGCGCGTCGCCACCAGCAGCACGTCGTTCGACTCGGGATCCTTGTCGTTGGTCCCGAGCACTTCGTAATCGTAGGACACCTCGTCCATCGGGAACGGGATGTACTGGTCGGCCTGCATCTCGACCTGGGCCTCGAGATCGCCCGCGCGCAGCGAGCGCGGCATCTGGATCACCTTGGTGATCGCGGCATCGCCCGAGATCGCGATCGCGACCTCGTCGCTCTTGGCGCCGGCGCGCTTGACCGCGCGGCGGATCGCCTCGCCCACCGCCTCGGCATCCACGATCGCCTTCTCGTTGATGGCATTCTGGGGCGTGGGCTCGGCCGCGTAGGCCTCGACCCGGTATTGCCCGCCCGCCATGGCAAGCTCGATGAGCTTGACCGAGGAGGTCGTTATATCGAGACCGAGGAGCGGCCGGTACTTGCGCTGAATAAGGAACATTTTTTATTTCCTTTTCAGGATATTACGCCTGAAAGTGACCGCCCTGTATAAATCCGGAGACACTATATATCAGCGCAAAGTTAAATTGAACGTGAGGAGCCTCACGGTTCCGCGCCGCCGCGGAGGCGGACGCGGCCGAACCACCAAGGGCGTCACGCCCGGGGATGGCGGGGTTCTCGGTCAACCAATGGCGCTGCGTCTTGTCCAAAGCGTCCTGTGAGGGGACGTTACGCCTAAAGCGGTTCAGCGGGGGGGGGCGTGCGCGAGGAGAGCGGCTGAACCGTACTCGCCGGGGCGCGTGGCTCCCCGCGGCGGAGTGCGTTAACGTTCGAACCGGCAACCCCGCTGTCGTAGGCACGTACGTCCCGTAGACCGGAGGCTTTGCGTCCCCACCTTTCGGTGAGTTTGCCCTGATGCGGCGGCTACTATGCATAGCGCACCGAACGTGCGCAAGGTAACAAAGTTGGTTTCTGTGAAATGGAATTGGTTTCGGATTATGACCATCGCCGCCGGTTGCGTGACGCTGGTCACATTTCTCGGCGCCTACGCGCTCGCCTGCTCCTATCTCTACCTGGTACCGACCCTGCCCTCGACTGACGCGATGCGCAACGCCGAGCTGCAAGTGCCGCTGCGCGTCTTCACCCGCACCGGCGAGCTGATCGCGCAGATCGGCGAGCAGCGGCGTATCCCGGTCACCTACGCCGAGATCCCCGAGCTGGTGAAACACGCCTTCGTCGCCGCCGAGGACGAGCGCTTCTTCGAGCACCACGGCATCGACTACTTCGGCGTGATGCGCGCGGCGGTGGTCGACGTCATCTCCGGCCACAAGACCCAGGGCGCCAGCACCATCACCATGCAGGCAGCGCGCAACATGTTCCTGAGCCTCGACAAGACCGCGCGCCGGAAGCTGCAGGAGACCTTCGTCACTTACCGCATGGAGCACGAGTTCACCAAGCAGGAGATCTTCGGGCTGTACCTCAATGTCATCTTCTTCGGGCAGCGCGCCTACGGCGTGGCGGCGGCTTCCGAGGCCTTCTTCGGCAAGACCCTCGACAAGCTCGACGTGGCCGAGGCGGCTACCCTCGCCGGCGTGCCGAAGGCGCCCTCGAGCTACAACCCGATCGTCAATCCGGAAGCCGCCGCCGCGCGGCGCGCCTACGTGCTGCGCCGCATGCGCGAGCTCAACTATATCGACGCCGCCACTGCGGACGCCGCCAACAAGGAGCCGATGCGCGCGCGCGCGCACGCGCCGCTGTTCGACGTCGAGGCGCCGTACGTCGCGGAGATGGCGCGCCTGGAACTGCGGCAGCGCTTCGGCGCGAGCGCCGAGACCGCCGGCTATAAGGTCTACACGACTCTCGACGGGCGGCTGCAGGCCGCGGCGGTGCGTGCGGTGCGCATCGGACTCATCGAGTACGACCGCCGCCACGGCTGGCGCGGGCCCGCCGGGCACGTCGAGCTCCCCAACACCGCCGCCGCGGCCGATTACGACGACCTGGTGGACGAATACGCCTCGATCGGCGACCTCGCGCCCGCGATCGTCACCTCGGTCGAGGAGCGCGGCGTGCATGCCTATGTGAAGGCGGTCGGACCGGTGACCATCGACTGGGACGGGCTGGTATGGGCGCGCCGCGCGGGCGCCAACGAGACGGTAGGGCCAGCCCCGGTGAAAGCCGCGCAGCTATTGAAGAAGGGTGACGTCGTCTACGTGTTCGCGGACGAGGCCGGTCACGCGCAGCTCGCGCAGGTGCCCGAGGCGCAGAGCGCGCTGGTGGCGCTCGATCCCAACGACGGCGGCATCGTCTCGCTGGTCGGCGGCTTCGACTACTTCACCAACAAGTACAACCGCGTCATCCAGGCGCGGCGCCTGCCCGGCTCGGGCTTCAAGCCGTTCCTGTACTCGGCCGCACTCGAGCACGGCATTACACCGGCGACCACCTTCCTCGATGCGCCGATCGTGCTCGAGGGCAACGGCGCCGAGGAGGCCTGGCGCCCGGAGAACAATGAGCGCCAGTTTGGCGGTCCGACCCGCCTGCGCGAGGCGCTGGTGCACTCGCGCAATCTGGTCTCGATCCGCGTGCTGAAGGAGGTCGGCCTCGACAACGCCATCGATTACATCAGCCGCTTCGGCTTCGACCCGAAGACCATGCCGCATGACCTGACGCTCGCGCTCGGTACGCTCGAGGTGACGCCGCTCGAGCTCGCCGCCGCCTATTCGGTGTTCGCCAACGGCGGTTACCGCGTTCAACCCTACTTCATCGACCGCATCGAGGACGCCGCCGGCCAGGTGGTGTGGCGCGCGGCGCCGCGCCTGGTGTGCCGGCAGTGTGATGAGGGGGGTGCCACGCCCGCGCCGGGTGCCATTAAAGTGGCCGATCGGGCCGCGCCGCCTGCCACGCTGCGGGGCGGCGATCCGCGCCAGGCGGCGCCGGGCGAGACCGCCGACGCGACCCACGGCGAGGCCGGGCCGCTGCCCGCGCAACAGACCGCCCCGCGCGTCATCAGCGCGGCCAACGCTTACGTGATGACCGACATGATGGGCGATGTGATCCGCCACGGCACGGGTGTGCGCGCGCGGGTGCTGGGGCGCGAAGACATCTCCGGCAAGACCGGCACCACCAACAAGGCCGTCGACACCTGGTTCAACGGCTTTACCGACAACCTGGTCGCGACCGTGTGGGTCGGCTTCGACCAGGACCGGCCGCTCGGGGAGAGCGAGGAGGGGGCGCACACCGCGCTGCCGATCTGGATCTCCTTCATGCGCGAGGCGCTGCGTGGCGTGCCCGAGGAGCGCCGGGCGATGCCCGATGGCATCGTCAGCTTGCGCATCTCGCCGCAGACCGGGGAGCTGGTGAGCGATGAGAACCCGACCGGCGTCACCGAGATCTTCCTGGCGAGTCACCTGCCGCAGAACGAGCCGGGCATGATGCAGAGCGCCGAAGGCCAGCAAAGCGGCGAGCCGATCTTCTGATTGATTTGGCCAAAATCGTCTGCGACGATTTTGGCGGACATTACTCCGAATGCCGCCGGCGAAAGGCGCGACTTTCGCCGGCTGCGCAGTGCATTTCGCCAGGAGTCGAGACATGTCCCGAACTGACAACCTGCGGCGCGCACTGGCGCAGGAGGCCGCGCGCATCATGGCCGAGCACGGCGTGCAGGACTTCCTCGTCGCCAAGCGCAAGGCGGCCGAGCGCCTCGGCGTGACCGACGTGGCCGCGGTGCTGCCGAAGAACCGCGAGATCGAGCTGGCGCTCGCCGAGTACCAGCGCCTGTTCGGCGGGGACACGCACGTCGAACGCCTGAGCGACAAGCGCCGCGCGGCCCTCACCGCCATGCGTCGTTTAAGCGAGTTCGAGCCGCGCCTGGTGGGAGCGGTGCTCGCCGGCACCGCCACCGAGCATTCCGACGTGCAGCTGCACCTGTTCGCCGACCGCGCCGAGGCCGTGACGCTCAAACTCATCGATGCGGGCATCGCCCACGAAGTCACCGAGCGGCGGGTGAAGCTCGACGCCGAGCGCGTGCGCCCCTTCCCCGGGGTGCGCTTCTCGGTCGACGATCACTCGATCGAGGTGACGGTGTTTCCGCCCGACGGCATCCGCCAGGCGCCGGTGAGCCCGGTCGACGGCCGGCCGATGCGGCGCGCCAACGCCTTCGAGGTCGAGGCGCTGCTCGCGGAGACGCTCGGCTAACGCTGCTTGATGTCGGTGTAGTCGCGGCGCGTCGCACCGGTATACAGCTGGCGCGGCCGGCCGATGCGCATGCCGGGGTCGGAGATCATCTCCTGCCAGTGCGCCACCCAACCGACGGTGCGCGCGACCGCGAACATCACCGTGAACATCGAGCGCGGAATCCCGATCGCGCTGTAGATGATCCCCGAATAGAAGTCGACGTTCGGATAGAGCTTGCGCGACAGGAAGTACTCGTCCTTGAGCGCGATCTCCTCGAGGCGCTCGCCGAGCTCGAGCAGCGGATTGTCGCTGCGGCCGAGCGCGGCCAGCACCTTGTGGCACATCTCGCGGATGATCCTGGCGCGCGGATCGAAGTTCTTGTAGACGCGGTGGCCGAAGCCCATGAGGCGGAAGTGGCTCGACTTGTCCTTGGCCATCGCCAGGTACTTCGGGATGTTGTCGACCGTGCCGATCTGCTCGAGCATCGCCAGCACCGCCTCGTTGGCGCCGCCGTGCGCCGGACCCCAGAGCGCCGACACTCCCGCCGAGATCGCCGCGTAGGGATTGGCGCCGGTGCTGCCGGCAAGCCGCACCGTCGAGGTGCTGGCGTTCTGCTCGTGGTCGGCGTGCAGCACGAACAGCAGATCGAGCGCCTGGCTCGCGATCGGATCGAGCCTGTACGGCTCGCACGGCACCGCGAACAGCATGTTGAGCAGGTTGCTGGCGTAGTCGAGATCGTTGCGCGGATAGATGAACGGCTGGCCGACCGAGTGCTTGTGCGCGGCCGCGGCGATGGTCGGCAGCTTGGCGATGATGCGATGGGAGAAGATCTCGCGGTGGCGCGGGTTATGGATGTCCATCGAGTCGTGGTAGAAGGCCGACATCGAGGCCACCACCGCCGATACCATCGCCATCGGGTGGGCGTTGTGGTGGAAGCCGTTGAAGAAGCGCAGCAACGTCTCGTTCAGCATCGTGTGATAACGGATGTTGCAGGTGAACTCCTCCAGCTGTCTGGACGTCGGCAGCTCCCCGAGGAGCAGCAGATAGGCGACCTCCATGAAGGAGCTCTTCTCGGCGAGCTGCTCGATCGGGTAGCCGCGGTACAGCAGCACGCCGGCGTCCCCGTCTATATAGGTGATGCGGCTCTCGGTCGCTGCCGTCATGCCGTAGCCGGGATCGTAGGTGAAGACGCCCAGGTCCTGATGGAGGTGGGCGATGTCGAGGGCCGCGGGGCCGATGGTGCCGTTGCGCACCGGCAGCTCGGCGCTGCGGCCGCTGTCGGGATCGGTGAGTGTGAAAGTCTTCTGAGTCATGTCGCCGCGGCTTCCATGGCCTGCCGTCCTGCACCGCAAGGCACGCAGGGCGCGTGAATCGAAGCAGGTTTACATGGACCGCACGCGACAATCAAGGCGCGGCACCACGCTTAGGCACGCGGCTCACCCGAAGGAGGGAGGAGTCTTGAAGGCGGGCGGCGCGGATCACGCCCGCCGCAGCTAAGAGTTACTTCGAAGCAGCGCCGGCCGCGGCGTACTTCTTGCGGAACTTGTCGACGCGCCCGGCGGTGTCGACGATCTTCTGCTTGCCCGTATAGAAAGGATGGCAGTTCGAGCACACCTCGACCTGCAGGTCCTGGCCGAGCGTCGAGCTCGTCTTGAACGTGTTGCCGCACGTGCAGGTGACGGTGATCTCTTTGTACTCGGGATGAATGGCGGCTTTCATGGCGGCTCGGGAACGGTGGGTCTTTATTCCTAAAATGGGGCGGAAGCACTCGAGTTAAAGGGCGCGGGAGTTTAGCGGCAGTGCCGCCGCGCCTCAAGCGCAGCGCCTCAAATCACTCTACACCGCGTCGCTCCTTATCCACAGAAGCTGTGGACAAGTCTGTGGACGACCAGGGGCGCAGAGCGGCGATTTCCCGGGCAGATTGCACAATTGTTACCTTGATCAAATTTTGATCAGGCATTTAAACACTGCGTTTTCAATTACTTATACGCATGATGTCCAGCGGCTTGGGCACTTTACGGCGTAATCTACTCATTCTCCGAAAGGGGTATCCGCGCCTGTGAATAAAGGCCGCAGACTGTCCCGGGCGCCGCCGGCGGGGGCGATTGACAAAGCGAAACCACCGGACATTTCCGCTCTTTCAGGCAGGAAATCGGCGACCAGATCGTTGAGGAACCGCAGGCCGAGCTCGGTCGGGCGATAACCCGCGGAGGTCCGCTCGAGCAGGCCACGGGCCATGAATCGCTCGAGTGGAGCGGCGACGCTCGAGGCGGCAAGGCCGGTGCGCGCGCTGAAGTCCTCCAGCGAGAATCCCGCCGTGAGCCGCAGCGCGTTCAGCATGAACTCGAACGGCAGCTCGTCCCTCGGCACGGGGTTGCGCGCCAGCTCGCCGGGCGAGGCGGCGAGATAGCGCCGTGGCTCGCGCGGCTGCACCGTGCGCACGATCTCGCCGCGCTCGGCCGCGGTGAGCTTGCCGTGTGCGCCCGCGCCGACGCCGAGGTAATCGCCGAAGCTCCAGTAATTCAGGTTGTGGCGGCACTGCCTCCCCGGGCGCGCCCAGGCCGACACCTCGTAGTGCTCGAAGCCCGCCACCGCCAGGAGCTCCGCGCAGTCCTCGAGCATCGCCGCCGCATCGTCCTCGTCCGGCAGCGGCGGCGGACGCGCGGCGAACACCGTCCCGGGCTCGAGCGTGAGCTGGTAGTGCGAGAGATGCGCGGGGGCGAGGGCGAGCGCTTCCTCGACGTCGCGCAGCGCGCCGTCGCGGTCCTGCCCGGGAAGCGCGTACATCAGATCGAGATTGAAATTGCTGAGCCCCACGGCGTGCAGCTCCTCGGCCGCGCGGCGCGTCTCGAGCGGCGAGTGGATGCGCCCCAGCGCCGCCAGCGCCTCGGGCGCGAAGCTCTGCGCGCCGAGCGACACGCGCGTGACTCCCGCGCCGCCGTACTCGCCGAAGGCGCCGCGCTCGACCGCGCCGGGGTTCGCCTCGAGCGTTACCTCTGCATCGGCGGCGAGGCAGAGATGGCGGCGCGCCGCCTCGAGCACGCCCGCGATGCTCGAGGGCGGGAACAGGCTCGGCGTACCGCCGCCGAAGAACACGCTCACCACGGGCCGCCCGGTGACTTCCGCAGCCTGCGCCTCGAGGTCGCGCGCGAGCCGCGCGACATAGGGCCCGGCCGCGAGCTCTCCCTGCAAGGTATAGGAATTGAAGTCGCAGTAAGGGCACTTGCGCACGCACCAGGGGAAGTGCACGTAAAGAGAGAGCGGAGGAGCGAGCAGCGCGGACATGGGTCCGGCAGTATGCTACCGGCATGACCCGGCAGGTCAGATGGTGGCGGTCGGCCGCGGTGGCGGCGGCAGGGCTCGCGCTCGGCCTCCCGGCGCTCGCGGCAACTCCCGAGGCGGCGCCGGCGGCGGCCGCCCAGCCTGCAGCCGTGCATCCGGTCTCGCACCTCAAGGTCACTGTGCTGGTGACCAATCTCGCCGGCGATCCCAAGCAGGGCGACGGGGAATGGGGCTTCGCCGCGCTGGTCGAGGCCGAAGGCCACCGCATCCTCTACGACACCGGCTCCTCGGCCGACCTGGTGCTGCGCAATGCGCGCGCCCTCCACATCGATCTCTCGGACGTCGAGGACGTCGTCCTCTCCCACAACCACTTCGACCACGTCGGCGGGCTCATGGCACTGCGGCGCGAGCTGTCGAAGGCGAACCCGCGCGCCATCAGCCGCGTGCACGTCGGCGCCGGGATCTTCCGGCCCCGCCTGCGCGATGACGGCTCGGATGCCAACGGCTTGAAGGATATCCGCGACCAGTACCTCGCGACCGGCGGCGTGTTCGTGGTGCACGAGCGGCCGGAGCAGCTCTGGCCCGGCGTCTGGTTCAGCGGGCCGGTGCCGCGACCGAACGACGAGCGCAACTGGAATAAAGGTCTGTGGCTCGCGCTTTCCCCCGAGCGGATCGAGGACAACGTGCCCGAGGATTCGGCGCTGCTGTTCGATACGCCCGGTGGCATCGTCATCCTCACCGGCTGCGGCCACGCCGGCATCGTGAACATCACCGAGTACGCCCGGCAGGTCGTCGGCCCGCAGCCGCTCGTCGCGGTGGTCGGCGGGCTGCACTTGTTTGCCGCGAGCGACGCGCAGCTCGCCTGGACCGGCGCCAGACTCAAGGCCGCCGGCATTCAGAATCTGCTCGCTGCGCATTGCAGCGGCATCGAGGCGACCTATCGGCTGCGCGCGCTCACGGGCCTCGACCGCAGCACCGCGGTGGTGAGCGCAGTCGGGTCCTCCTTCACCCTCGGCAAAGGAATCGATCCGCTGGCCCTGGCGCGCTGAACGCGGGGTAGATCGCCATGGACCGGTTACTTTGATCGAATAATCGATCATTAAGATTTTACCGATTGATTTTAAAGGCTACATGGCCTCTTGTCCTCTATGCACCATCTGGTTTATCTTGATGAGCGATTAACCGATCTTTATTGACTCAATACATGATTAAACGATCATGAAAGTCACCCAGTCGGCCCTCCTCGATCCTGTCCGGGCAGCCGAAGCGAGGAAGCTCGGAGCGACGCTCGCGCGGCTGCGCATTGCCCGCGGCATCAAGCAGGACCAGGCGGCACTGCGTGCCGGCGTGTCCCGGAACACGGCCTATCGGCTCGAGAAGGGGGATCCGGGAATCGCGATGGGCCAGATCCTCAGGTACCTCGATGCGATCGTGCCCGGCAAGACGCTGCTCGAGCTTCTCTCCGAGACCGATCCCGCGCTCGCCGCGCTCAGTGCGAAGGAGCAGCGGCGCCGGGCCCGCGATCTCTCCAGGCGCGAGCTCGACGAGATCGACTTCTGAAGTCATGGCCGCGGCCGACCAGAAGCTCTTCGTCTTCGTCTATATCGACACGGAGTGGCTGCCCTGCGGCCAGCTCACGCTGAGCGAGGACGGCGCGCGGCTCCTCGCCTCGACGTTCGCGTACGGGCTGCGCTATCTGCTGCGTCCGGGCGCGCTCGAGGTCGATCCCGTGGCCTTGAGCATCCGCGACAAGGCCGCGGTCCGCGGCAAGGCCCTGTTCCCACCCAACAACCTGCCCTGCTTCGGTGGCATACGCGACGCAGCCCCCGATTCCTGGGGGCGGCGGGTCATCGAATCGCGCCTCAAGGTGCCCGCCAACAGCCTGCCGGAGTCCGCCTACCTCGTGCACGCGGGCAGCCAGCGTGTCGGCGCGCTCGACATCCGCTCAGCGCGCGAATCCTCCGCCACGCCGGGCTTCGGCACCTGGAACCACCTCGAGTACCTGATGGAGGCGGCGCAGCGGATCGATGAGGGCCTGCCGGTTCCTGCCCAGCTCGAAGAGATCTTCGCCGAGGGCAGTGCGCTCGGCGGCGCCCGCCCGAAGGCGACGGTGCGCGACGAGGAGCGGGTACTGTGGCTCGCGAAATTTCCGAGCCGCAAGGATCCGCTGGCGGTCCCGGTGGTCGAGACGGCGACGCTACGGCTCGCGGCCACCGCCGGTCTCACCGTGCCTCCGGTCAGGCTGATCGAGCTCGGCTCCCGCAGCGTGATGCTCATCCGCCGCTTCGACCGTTACTGGGCCAAGGCGGGGCTCGATGCGCCGCTGCCGGAGGATCTGCTCAGCACCGCGCCTGCCTACGGGCTGGCGGAGAAGCGCCTCGCGTTCGTGAGCGGACTGACGCTGCTCGCGTGTGACGAGATGGAATCACCGGACAGGTCCTACGGCGATCTGGCGCAGGCGGTGCGCCGCTACTGCCATCCGCGGGTGATCCGCGAGAACAACCGCGAGCTCTTCGAGCGGCTCATTTTCAACATCTTCGTCAACAACGATGACGATCACCTGCGCAACCACGGCTTCGTCTGGGACCCGCGCCTGCCCGGATGGCGCCTGAGCCCGCTCTACGACGTCATGCCGCGGGCGAGCCTCTCGCCCGAGCGGCGGCTGCACCTCGGGGTCGGGCCCGAGGGACGGGCCGCGACCCTCGACAACGCCTACGCCGGACGCGAGATGTTCACGCTGTCGGCGGAAGCCGCGGCCGAGAGCATCGCCAGGATCTGGAAGGTGTTGCGCGAATGGAAGGTCTACTTCGAGGAGTACCAGGTGCCGGCGGAGCAGATCGAGAAGATCGCGCCGGCGTTCCGGCACCTCGACGCGCTCGCCACGCCGGCGCTGCGCAAGCTCATTCCCTAGAGCCAGCGAGCCGCTATTCGGCGTTCTGCACCTGCTCGCGCATCTGCTCGATGACCACCTTCATGTCGACCGCGGAGCGCGTGGTCTCGAGGTCCTGCGACTTCGAGGAGAGCGTGTTGGCTTCGCGGTTGAGCTCCTGCATGAGGAAGTCGAGCCGCCGCCCGGCCGGCTCGCCGGCGGCGATCACGCGGCGCACTTCGGCGACGTGGCCGGTGAGGCGCTCGAGCTCCTCGTCGACGTCGAGCCGCTGCAGCAGCAGCGCCAGCTCCTGCTCGAGACGCTCCTGATCGACGCTGGTGGTGAGCTCGGCGACGCGCGCCTCGAGGCGCGCGCGTATGTGTGACTGGATCTCCGGCAGCCGCGCGCGCACGTCCTGTACCAGCGCCTCGAGCGCCGTGCAGCGCTGCTCCAGCACCTCGCGCAGCCGCTGTCCCTCGCGCGCGCGCGCCGCCGACAGATCCTCGAGCGTCGCCGCGAACAGCGCCCCGGCCGCCGCCAGCAACGGCTCGCCGCCC
The DNA here is from genome assembly GCA_035624075.1 of Steroidobacteraceae bacterium. Classification (GTDB taxonomy): domain Bacteria; phylum Pseudomonadota; class Gammaproteobacteria; order Steroidobacterales; family Steroidobacteraceae; genus 13-2-20CM-66-19. The sequence goes on from DASPSF010000011.1 coordinate 25,708, forward strand.
GGCGCGTCTTCGCGCAGCACCCCGGGCCAGCGCAGCACGTCGAGCACGTTGAGCGTCGCCGGGCCGTGCAGCGAGCGGCTCACGCTCTGCGCCGCGTGCAGCAGCCGCTCGAGCGTGCGTGCGTCCACCTCGAAGGCGCCGCTCGAGCCCGCGGGACGGCGGTAGCTCATGGTGCAGTCGACCTTGCCGCGCCGTATTTTCTGCGCCAGCCGCCCGCGCAGCTCGCCCTCGGCCGAGCGCAGCTCATCCGGCAGGCGGAAGCCCGCCTCGAGGAAACGGTGATTGACGCTGCGCAGCTCGCACACCAGCGAGCCCCAATCGCCGCTGGCTTCACGGCGTGCGAAGCCGGTCATGCTCGCGATCATGCTCGCGATCCGCCTCTGAAAAACCCCTGTCGGACGCACGCGGTCCGCAGCGCGCCGCGCTCTCACGCGCAACTACGCCGGGCCGCCGCAGGTGATATAAAGTCCCAACAAGTCTAACAGATGCGATGGAAGCTTCTTTGCGGGTCGAATACGCCGACGTCAGCCTGCTGGGCGGGCGTGAGGAGAACCAGGATCGGGTGAGCGCCGCGGTGGCCGAGCATGCGGCGCTGCTGGTCGCGGTCGATGGCATGGGCGGCCACGCCCATGGCGCGCGCGCCGCGCAGGTCACGCAGCAGGTGATCACCGAGGCCTTCTGGCATTCGCCGCAGCCGCTGTTCGATCCGCTCGGATTCCTGCACCTGACGCTCGGGCGTGCGCACCAGGAGGTCGTCAAGCTCGGCACGCAGCTGCCGCTCGAGCAGCGGCCGCGCGCCACCTGCGCCGTGTGCCTGATCCAGCAGCACGCCAGCTGGTGGGCGCACGTCGGCGACAGCCGCGTGTACCACGCGCGCCGCGGCGAGATGGTGGCGCGCAGCCGCGACCACAGCCACGTGGAGCTGCTGTTGCGCGAGGGACTGATCAGTGCCGAGCAGGCGCAGACTCACCCGATGCGCAACTTCGTCGAATGCTGCCTGGGGGGCGACCCGATCCTGCCCGACATGACCTTGAGCCGCCGCCGCCCGATCGAGCCCGGCGACCTGCTGCTGGTGTGCACCGACGGCTTCTGGGGACCGCTCAAGGACCCGGAGGTCGCGGGGAGCCTGAACGGCGCGGGTGAGCTGCGCGGGCAGCTGGCCGAGCTCGGCGGGCGCGCCGTCAAGCGCGCCGGACCTTCGAGCGACAACACCTCGGCGGCCGCGCTGCGCTGGCTCGGGGACTGACGCCATGGCAAGACCCTCGGGACGCGCGCCCGATGAGCTGCGGCCGGTGCGCTTCACGCGCGCCCACGGCAAGCACGCCGAAGGCTCGGTGCTGGTCGAGTTCGGCGACACGCAGGTGCTGTGCACGGCGAGCGTCGAGGAGTCGGTGCCGCAGTTCCTGCGCGGCAAAGCCCAGGGCTGGATCACCGCCGAGTACGGCATGGTGCCGCGCGCCACCCACACGCGCACCGCGCGCGAGGCGGCGCGCGGCAAGCAGAGCGGCCGCACCCAGGAGATCCAGCGCCTGATCGGCCGCTCGCTGCGCGCGGTGGTGGACCTGCGCGCGCTCGGCGAATGCACCATCACGCTCGACTGCGACGTGCTGCAGGCCGACGGCGGTACGCGCACCGCCTCCATCACCGGCGCCTACGTGGCGCTCGCCGAGGCCTGTGAGCGGCTGGTGGCACGGCGCGTGATCGCCGCGAGCCCGCTGCACGGCCAGGTGGCGGCGGTCTCGGTCGGGATCGTGGGCGGCGTGCCGGTGCTGGATCTCGACTACGCCGAGGACTCGCAGGCCGAAACCGACATGAACGTGGTGATGAACAACGGCGGCGGCTTCATCGAGATCCAGGGCACGGCCGAGGGCCATGCCTTCCGCCGCCACGAGCTCGATGCGCTCTTGAATCTGGCCGCCGCCGGCATCGGCGAGCTGCTCGCGCTGCAGGCCCAGGCGCTCAACGCGCCGTGAAGCGCGCGGTCCTCGCGAGCGCCAATCCCGGCAAGCTGCGCGAGCTCGCGGCGCTGCTCGAGCCCCGCGGATTCGAGCTGGTCTCGCAGGCCGCGCTCGGCATCGACCCCGTGCCCGAGACCGGCACCACCTTCCTCGACAACGCGCTCCTCAAGGCGCGCCACGCGGCGCAGCGCGCGCAGCTGCCGGCGCTCGCCGACGACTCCGGGATCGAGGTCGACGCGCTCGGCGGGCGCCCCGGGGTCTGGTCGGCGCGCTTTGCCGCAGAGGGCGCGAGTGACGCGGCGAACCTCGCGCGCCTGCTCGAGGAGCTGGAGGGCGTTCCGGAGGCGCGCCGCGGCGCGCGCTACCGCTGCGTGCTGGTGTGGGTGCGGAACGCCGACGATCCCGCGCCGCTCATCGGGGAGGGAACCTGGGAGGGCCACATCGCGCTCACTCCGCGCGGCAGCGGCGGCTTCGGCTACGACCCGGCGTTCGTTCCGGCGGGCGAGCGGCGCACGGCCGCCGAGCTCTCCGCGGAAGAGAAGAACCAAGTGAGCCACCGCGCACAGGCTCTGCGCGCGCTCGTCGCGGCGCTCGAGGCGGGCAGCGTATATTCGCGCCCATGAGACGCGGCCGGCTGTACGTCATCTCGGCGCCCTCGGGCGCCGGCAAGACCTCGCTCGTCAAGGCATTGCTGAAGAGTGAGCCGCGGCTGCGCCTGTCGATCTCGCACACCACCCGCACGCGCCGCCCGACGGAAGTCGAGGGACGCGAGTACCACTTCGTCGCGAAGCCGCAGTTTGAGGAGCTGATCGCCAGGGGCGAATTCCTCGAGCACGCCCGGGTGTTCGACAACAACTACGGCACCTCGCGCGGCTTCGTCGAGTCGCAGCTGCGCTCAGGGCACGACGTGCTGCTCGAGATCGACTGGCAGGGCGCGCAGCAGGTGCGGGCGGCCATGCCCGAGTGCGTCAGCATCTTTGTACTGCCGCCGGCGCGGCAGGCGCTCGCCGAGCGTCTCGCGCGGCGCGCCACCGACACCGCCGAGGTGATCCGCCGGCGCCTGCAGGATGCCGCCACCGACATGTCCCACTACGACGAGTTCGACTACGTCGTGGTCAACGACGACTTCGACCGGGCGGTCGCGGACCTGAAGCGCATCGTCGATGGCCAGGGCGAGGACCTCAGGGGCGGCCGGGCCGAGCTCAAGCCGCTGCTCGCCGAGCTGCTGGCCGGAGCCTGAGGCTCAGGGGGCCCGAGCGCCCACCGCTAACCGCCGACTGGCCGAATCAGCCACTTTTCGCTTATAGTTAAAGGCCCTGCGCACCCCGTGCAGGGTGTACTCACAGATGCGTTCCCATGGCCCGAATCACCGTAGAAGACTGCCTGCACAACGTCGATAACCTCTTCCAGCTGGTGCTGCTGGCGGCGCAACGCGCCCGCCGGCTCGCCAACGGCGCGGAGGCGACCATCCCCCTCGAGAACGACAAGCCGACGGTGCTCGCGCTGCGCGAGATCGCCGCCGGCAACATCACCGCGGAGATGCTGCGCGAGCCCGAGCCGGCGCCCGAGCCCGCCGTTCCGGACGCGGACAACCAGTCCTCTTTCCGCGCCCCTCAGTTCGGCCTCGGAGACTGACGACAGCGCCGAACCCATGGACTATGCGTCTTCGCTCCGCGGACTCCTGCCCGGCGGAAGACGCACCCCGGGACTGAAGGAGCTGTTGGCCACCGCCGGCGGCTATCTCGCCCCCGAGCAGGTCGGACGCATCCGCGAGGCGGCCGAATTCGGCGCCTCGGCCCACCAGGGACAGAAGCGCCTCTCCGGCGAGCCCTACATCGCCCACCCGGTGGCGGCGGCCTCGATCCTCGCCGACCTGCACCTCGACACCGACACCATCGTCGCGGCGATCCTGCACGACGTCATCGAGGACACGCCGACGCCCAAGGACCAGCTGGTGGCGCGCTTCGGCGCCGACGTGGCCGAGCTGGTCGACGGCGTCACCAAGCTCGACCAGATCAAGTTCAAGAGCCGCGAGGAGGCGCAGGCGGAATCGTTCCGCAAGATGCTGCTCGCGATGGTGCGCGACCTGCGCGTCATCCTGGTGAAGCTCGCCGACCGCACCCACAACATGCGCACCATCGAAGCCATGGCGCCGGCGCGCCGCCGCGCCATCGCGCGCGAGACGCTCGAGATCTATGCGCCGATCGCCGAGCGCCTCGGGCTCTACAACATGAAGCTCGAGCTCGAGGACCTGGGGTTCAAGGCGCTCTACCCGCGCCGCTACGCGGTGCTCGAGCGGACGCTGAAGCGCGCGCGCGGCAACCAGAAGGAGTTCCTGAAGAAGATCGAGCAGCAGCTCAAGGCGGCGCTGCTGAAGAACGACATCCAGGCGGAGGTCGAGACGCGCGAGAAGCACCTCTACAGCATCTACAAGAAGATGCACCGCAAGCGCTCGCTGCTGAACGAGATCGTCGACGTCTACGGCATCCGCGTGATCGTCGACCGGCCCGACACCTGCTACCGCGCGCTCGGCGTGGTGCACGCGGTCTTCAAGCCGATGCCGGGGCGCTTCAAGGATTACATCGCCATCCCGCGGGTGAACGGCTACCAGTCGCTGCACACGACGCTGTTCGGGCCGAACGGCGTGCCGATCGAGGTGCAGCTGCGCACCGCCGATATGCATCGCGTGGCCGAATCCGGCATCGCCGCCCACTGGAAATACAAGGCCGGCGACCCGTCCGACTCCGCCCAGCAGGACCGCACGCGCGAGTGGCTCACGAGCCTGGTGTCGCTGCAGGAGGCGGGGTCGTCGGAGGAGTTCCTCGAGAGCGTCAAGGTCGATCTGTTTCCCGACAAGGTGTACGTGTTCACGCCCAAGGGCCAGATCCTGCGCCTGCCGTCCGGCGCCACGGTGGTGGATTTCGCCTACACCGTGCACACCGACATCGGCAACCGCTGCGTCGCCGCCAAGGTCGACCGGCGCCTCACGCCGCTGCGCACCGTGCTGCGCAATGGCCAGACGGTCGAGATCATCACCGCCAAGGGCGCAACCCCGAACCCCTCGTGGGTCAATTTCGTGGTGACCGCCAAGGCGCGCACCGCCATCCGCCATTACCTGAAGGGCCTCAGGCGCACCGAGGCGATCGCGCTCGGCTCGCGGCTCCTCTCCCAGGCGCTGCGCGAGTTCGGCCTCGCGCTGGAGGACGTCAAGCCCGAGGTGCAGCGCGCAGCGCTCGGCGAGCTCGGCATGAAGGATCTCGACGAGCTCTACGAGAAGATCGGCCTCGGCGAGCGGCTCGCGCCGCTCGCGGCGCGGCGGCTGCTGCCCGGCGCGCCGGCCGGCGACGGCAAGGCGGCCCCGGCGCCGCTCGCGATCGCCGGCACCGAGGGGCTGCTGGTGACCTACGCGCGCTGCTGCTTCCCGATCCCCTACGACCCGATCTTCGCTTTCCTCTCCACCGGGCGCGGCGTGGTGATCCATCGCGAGAACTGCGTCAACGTCGAGGACTACCGCAAGCACCCGGAGAACTGGCTGCCGGTGAGCTGGCAGAGCGCGCCCGACCGGCTGTTCTCCTCCGAGATCCGCGTGCACGTGGTCAACCGCACCGGCGTGCTGGCGGCGGTCGCCGCGGCGATCGCCAGCACCGAGACCAACATCGACCACGTATCGATCGACGAGCAGGATGCGGATGCCGCGGTGATCACCTTCGAGCTGCGGGTGCGCGACCGCCGCCAGCTCGCGCGGCTGGTGCGGGTGATCCGGCGCATGCCGGACGTCAACCGCGTCAACCGTACCATTGCCGCCCGCGCCCGCGACGAGCACAGCCCCGAGAGCGAGGCCGAGAGCGACGCCAGCGGATGAACCGAAGCGAGACACCGAGAAGGAGTTGAGCCGATGAGCCGCCAGAGCTTTCACACCGACCGCGCCCCGCAGGCGATCGGCACCTATTCGCAGGCGGTGCGCGCCGGCGACACCGTCTACCTCTCGGGCCAGGTGCCGTTCGATCCGGCCACCATGCAGCTCATCGCCGGCGACATCGAGGCGCAGGCACGGCGCGTGTTCGAGAACCTGAAGGCGGTGGCCGAGGCCGCCGGCGGCTCGCTTGCGCAGGCGGTGAAGCTCACCATCTTCCTCACCGACCTCACGCACTTCGCCAAGGTCAACGAGGTCATGGCCACCTACTTCGCCAAGCCCTACCCCGCGCGCTCGACCGTCGGGGTCGCCTCACTCCCGCGCGGCGCGCAGATCGAGATCGAGTGCGTGCTGCACCTCGGCTGAAGTCCCCGGGCGCGCCCGCCGGGGATGCCGGCGGCCGCCCGGTCACGACTCTGCGCGGCGTCGGTGCGGCGCTCGCAGCGCGCCTCGCGCGCCTCGGCGTCACGACGGTCGCCGACCTGCTGTTCCTGCTGCCGCTGCGCTACGAAGACCGCACCCGCGTCACCGCGGTCGGCACGCTGACTCCCGGCTCACGCGCCACGGTCGAGGGCGAGGTGCAGCTCACGGAGGTGGCCTACCGCCGGCGCCGGCAGCTCCTCACGCGGATCTCCGACGGCTCGGGGTTCCTCACCCTGCGCTTCTTCTATTTCTCCGGCAGTCAGCAGCAGGGGCTGACGCGCGGCACCCGCCTGCGCGCCTTCGGCGAGGTGCGCCGCGGCCCGCTCGGTCTCGAGATGGTCCACCCGGAGTACCGCCGCTTGAGTCATGAGGCCGCGCCGCTCGAGGAAACCCTCACGCCGATCTACCCGCTGACCGAGGGAGTGCCGCAGGGGCGGCTGCGCTCGCTCATCGGCCAGGCGCTGGACCAGCTCGCGCGCGAGGGCCTCGCGGACCTGATTCCGCCGCGCGCGGGGCTGCCCGCGGGACTGCCGACGCTCTGGCAGGCGCTCTCCTACCTGCACCGCCCGCCGCGCGAGGCGGAGCTCGCCGTGCTCGCCGCCGGCCGCCACCCGGCGCAGCGGCGCCTCGCCTTCGAGGAGCTGCTGGCGCATCACCTGTCGCTGCGCCTGCGCAAGCGCGCCCTGAAGAGCGATCAGGCCTTCCGCCTCGACGATCGCGGGGGCCTCGCGCACCGTCTGATCGCCGCGCTCCCCTTCGCGCTCACGCGAGCCCAGGGGCGCGCGCTCGCCGAGGTCGAGGCAGACCTCGGCGCGGGCGTGCCGATGGTGCGTCTGCTGCAGGGTGATGTGGGCTGCGGCAAGACCGTGATCGCAGCCGCCGCCGCCGCTCGCGCCGCGGGCGCGGCCAGGCAGGCGGCACTGATGGCGCCGACCGAGCTGCTCGCCGAGCAGCACTGGCGCAACTTTCAGGACTGGTTCCGCCCGCTCGGGATCCCGGTCGCGCTCCTCTCGGGCGGGCAGGCGGCGCGCACGCGCCGCAGTGCGCTCGATGGCCTCGCCTCGGGCGAGATCCGCGTCGTGGTCGGCACGCACGCGCTCTTCCAGGAGGGGATCGCCTTCGACTCGCTCGCGCTCGTCATCGTCGACGAGCAGCACCGCTTCGGCGTGCAGCAGCGCCTCAGGCTCTCGGAGAAGGGCGAGGAGGCCGGCCGCGTGCCGCACCAGCTGATCATGACCGCGACGCCGATCCCGCGCACGCTCGCCATGACCGCCTACGCCGACCTCGACATCTCGGTGATCGACGAGCTGCCGCCCGGGCGCACGCCGGTGCAGACCGTGGTGCTGCCCGAGGAGCGGCGCGCCGAGGTGGTGGAGCGCATCGTCGGCGCGTGCCGCGCCGGGCGGCAGGTCTACTGGGTGTGTCCGCTGATCGATGAGTCCGACGAGCTGCGCGCCCAGGCCGCCGAGGAGACCGCGGCAACGCTCGCCCAAGCCCTGCCGGGCGTGCGCGTCGGCCTGGTGCACGGGCGCATGCCGCCGGCGGCCAAGGATCAGGCGATGCTCGCCTTCAAGTCGGGAAAGATCCAGCTGCTGGTCGCCACGACGGTGATCGAGGTGGGGGTCGACGTCCCGAATGCCACGCTCATGGTCATCGAGAACGCCGAGCGCATGGGCCTCGCGCAGCTGCACCAGCTACGCGGACGCGTGGGCCGTGGCGCGGAGGCCAGCAGCTGCGTGCTCCTCTACCGCGCGCCGCTCTCGGAGCCGGCGCGCGAGCGGCTCAAGGTCATCCGCGCGACCAGCGACGGCTTCGAGATCGCGCGGCGCGACCTCGAGCTGCGCGGACCGGGCGAGCTGCTCGGCACGCGCCAGACCGGGCTGGCGGAGCTGCGGGTCGCCGACCTGATGCGCGATGCGGATCTGCTGCCGCGGGTGCAGGCGGCGGCGGAGCTGCTCGAGTCGGCGCCTGAGACCGTGGCGGCGCTCACTGCGCGCTGGATCGGCTCGGGCGAGCGCTTCGGGCGCGTGGGCTAACATAGGACGCACCGATGTCAGCGGCCGCACCCGAGCTTTCCGCCACGCCGCCGGAGCCCCCGGAGGCACCGCCTCCGGCGCCGGTCGCCGTCCCGGAGGCCGCTGCGCCCGCGCCGCCGGAGCTGGCGGTGCCGCGCTTTCCCGAGGCGCCGTTCTCCTTCCGTCTCGGGCGGCGGCTCACCGAGTACGCGCGCCTCATGCGGCTCGACCGGCCCGTGGGCACGTGGCTGCTGCTGTGGCCGTCGCTGTGGGCGCTGTGGATCGCAGGCGCCGGGAAACCGAAGCCGAAGGTGCTGATCGTGTTCGTGCTCGGTGTCGTGGTGATGCGCGCCGCCGGCTGCGTGATCAACGACTTCGCCGACCGCGACATCGACCCGCACGTGCGCCGCACGCGCGACCGCCCGCTGGCCGCGCGGCTGGTGAGCCCGGCCGAGGCGCTCACTCTGTTCGGACTGCTGATCGCCGTCGCGCTCTTCCTGGTCACGCGGCTCGATGCGTTCACCGTCAAGCTCGCCGGCATCGGCGCGCTGCTCACGGTTTCCTACCCCTTCGTCAAGCGCGTCTTCCCCATGCCGCAGCTCTACCTCGGCATCTCCTTCGGCGGCTGGGGCGTGCCCATGGCGTTCGCGGCGCAGCTCGGCACGCTGCCGCGGGTGTGTTGGGTGCTGTACATCGCCGCGGTGATCTGGGCCTCGATGTACGACACCCTCTACGCCATGGTCGACCGCGAGGACGACCTGAGGATCGGCATCAAGTCGAGCGCCATCCTGTTCGCCGACATGGACAAGCTCCTGATCGGCGTCATGCAGCTCATGATGCTGTATGCGCTCTACCTGGTGGGCGAGGACATGCACTTCGGCCGCTGGTTCGAGGGGGGCGTGGTCGCGGCGGCGCTGCTGTTCCTCTGGCAGCAGTGGCTCATCCGTCGGCGCGATCCGGCCGGCTGCCTGCGTGCCTTCCAGAACAACCAGTACGTCGGGCTGGTGATCTTCGCCGGCATCCTGCTGCAGTACGTCTACCGATGAAGAACCAGTCATTCCCCCTGCGCCTCGGGTTTGCAGTCCGCGGCCTCGCGCATGCGCTGCGCAGCGAGCACAGCTTGAGATTTCAGTCCGTGGTCCTGGTGCTGGTGCTGCTGGCGCTCCTCTGGCTGCGCCCGTCGCCCTGGTGGTGGGCGCTGGCCGCACTCGCGAGCGCCGGTGTGATCGCGGCGGAGCTGCTCAACACCGCCATCGAGGAGCTCGCCGATCACCTGCACCCCGAGCTCCACCCCCGCATCCGCGTGGTCAAGGACTGCGCCGCGGCGGCGGTGCTGGTGGCGGTGCTGGGCGCGCTCGGCGTGGCGCTCGCTTTCTGCATGGAAGTGCTGATGCACCGCTAGAACCGGGCGCGGCCGATTGTCGACTTTGAGGCGAGCCTTTCGTTGACACGGCAGGACGCCCTCGGGCATGGTCGCCGCATGAGCCTGAGCCACGCGCCCGCCGAGCCGATCCGCCACGACTGGACGCTCGAAGAAGTCGAGGCGCTGTTCGCGCTGCCCTTCATGGACCTGATGTTCCGCGCGCAGCGCGTGCATCGCGCCCACCACGATCCCAACGCGGTGCAGCTCGCGACCCTGCTGTCCATCAAGACCGGCGCCTGCCCCGAGGACTGCGCCTACTGCCCGCAGAGCGTCCACTACCAGACGGGCCTCACCCGCACGGCGCTGCTCGAGGTCGAAGCGGTGCGCGCAGCCGCCGGGCGCGCGCGCGCGGCCGGCGCGACCCGCTTCTGCATGGGGGCCGCGTGGCGCTCACCGAAGGATCGCGATCTCGAGGTGGTCGCCGCGATGGTGCGCGAGGTGCGCACGCTCGGGCTCGAGACCTGCGCGACGCTCGGCATGCTCACGCCCGGCCAGGCCGCACGCCTGAGGGACGCGGGCCTCGACTACTACAACCACAATCTCGACACCTCGGCCGAGTTCTACGGCGAGATCATCAGCACCCGCAGCTACCAGGAGCGGCTCGACACGCTCGCGGCGGTGCGCGAAGCCGGGATCCACGTGTGCTGTGGTGGGATCGTCGGCATGGGCGAGTCGGTCGGCGACCGCGCCCAACTTCTGCGCACGCTCGCCAACCTGCCGGAGCACCCGGAGAGCGTTCCCATCAACCGCCTGGTGAAGGTGCCCGGCACGCCGCTCGCGGACGCACCAGAGGTCGATTCGTTCGATTTCGTGCGCGCCATCGCGGTCGCGCGCGTGCTGATGCCGCGCTCCTACGTGCGGCTGTCCGCCGGGCGGGAGGCGATGTCGGACGAGCTGCAGGCGCTGTGCCTGATGGCCGGGGCGAACTCCATCTTCTACGGCGAAAAGCTCCTCACCACCGGCAACCCCGACGTCGAGCGCGACCGGCAGCTGCTCGCGCGGCTCAAGGTCACCGCGGAGAAGGCGCCCGCCATGGAAGCCGCGAGCCACAGCCCCTCCGGCCATGAAGCGAGTCGCGCACGCGCTTGCTGAGGCGCTGTCGCGGCTCGAGGCCGCGCAGCTGCGCCGCCGCCGCATCACCATCGAGGGCTTCGCGGCCGGGGACAGCCGCGCGCGCGTTCGCGTCGGCGGCCGCACGCTCGTCGACTTCAGCAGCAACGATTACTTAGGGCTCGCGCGCCACCCCGCGCTCGCTGCCACGATGAGCGCCGCTGCCACGGCCCTCGGCGCGGGCAGCGCCGCCTCGCACCTCGTGAGCGGTCACGGCACCGAGCACGAGCGGCTCGAGGAGGAGCTCGCGGCCTTCACTCAGCGCGAGAGGGCCTTGCTCTTCTCGACCGGCTACATGGCCAATCTCGCCGTCATGAGCGCGCTCGCCGGGCGCGGCGAGCGCATCCTCCTCGATCGCCTGAGCCACGCCTCGCTCATCGACGGGGCGCTGCTCTCGGGCGCAGCGCTCGTTCGCTACCGCCACGCCGATGGAGAGGCAGCCGCCCGCGCGCTCGGGGAGGACCTGCCGGGTGCCGCGCTCATCGGCACCGACGGCGTTTTCAGCATGGACGGCGATCTCGCGCCGCTCCCGGCGCTCAGCTCGGCCGCACGCCGCGCGGACGCCTGGCTCGTGGTCGACGATGCGCACGGCCTGGGCGTGGTGGGCGCGAGCGGGCGTGGCACGCTCGAGGAGTTTGGCTTGAGGAGCGCGGAGGTTCCGGTGCTGGTCGGCACGCTCGGCAAAGCCTTCGGCTCCTTCGGCGCCTTCGTCGCCGGCGACGCCGGCCTGATCGAGTACCTCATCCAGAAGGCGCGCTCCTATATCTACACCACCGCGCTCCCTCAGCCGGTCGCGGCGGCAAGCCGCAAGGCACTCGAGCTCGCCGAGCGCGAGGACTGGCGGCGCACGCGCCTCAGCGCGCTCATCGAGCGCTTCCGGCGGCACGCGGCGGAGTGCCAGGTGCCGCTCGGCCCCTCGCGCACGCCCATTCAGCCCATCGTGCTCGGCAGCGAAGCGGCAGTGCTCGCCGCGCAGCGCGAGCTCGAGGCGGAAGGCCTCCTGGTGATCGCCATCCGCCCGCCGACCGTGCCGAAGGGTACGGCGCGGCTGCGCGTCGCACTCACCGCGGCGCATACCGAATCCGAGATCGACCAGCTCGCCGAGGCGCTCGGCCGCGCCTGTGCGCGGCGGCGCGCCCGGGGCGCCGCATGAGCGCGCTCAACGCCGAAGTTAGCGGGCGCGGGCGGCGGGACCTCGTGCTGCTGCACGGCTGGGGCATGAATCTCAGGGTGTGGGATGGCCTCACGGAGGCTCTCGCCCGGCGCTTCCGCCTGATCGCCATCGATCTGCCCGGGCACGGCCGGAGTGACTGGGACGGTGTGGCCTACAGCCCCGCGGCGCAGACCTTCCGCGTGCACGAGACGCTCGCGCCGCTCACGACCCGCTACCACCTGCTCGGCTGGTCGCTCGGCGGCCAGTTCGCGCTCGATCTCGCGGCCGCGATGCCCGCCGGCATCGAGCGCCTCATCCTGGTCGCGACCACGCCGCGCTTTCTCGCCGGTCCCGGCTGGCGTTTCGGCGTGCAGCAGGCAGCGCTCGAGCGCCTCGCTGCGCAGGTGCGCGAGGATCCGGAAGAAGCGGTGAGAGGATTCGTCCGCCAGCAGGCGCGCGGCCTGGCGCGGCGGACCGCGGACCAGGTGCTCGCGCGGCTCGGCAGCGCGCTCGAGCAGGGCGGCGCGGCACACCCGGAGGCGCTCAGGTGGGGTCTCGAGCGGCTGCGGCAGGGCGACCTGCGCATGCAGCTCTCCCAGGTGCGCGCGCCCGCGCTCGTGATCGCCGGCCAGGACGACCGCATCACGCCCCCCGGGGCGTCCCGGGCGCTCGCCGCGGCGCTGCCGAAGGGGAGCTTCCGCCAGCTGCGCGGTGCGGGCCACGTGCCCTTCCTCTCCAACCGCGATCAGTTCCTCGCCGCGCTCGACGGCTTCCTGCGTGGCTGAGGACGCGGACGCGTTCCGTCTCGACCGCGGGCGGCTGCGCACCGCTTTCGACCGCGCGAGCGAGGGATACGAGGCCGCCGCAGCCCTGCAGGCGCGCGTCTCGACCGAGCTGCTCGAGCGCCTCACGGCCTTCGATTTCGCTCCTGGCGTGGTGCTCGACTTGGGCGCCGGCACCGGCCGGGTGACGCGCGAGCTCAAGCGCCGCTACCCGCGCGCGCTCGTGATCGCGCTCGACCTCTCGCCCGGGATGCTGCGCGAGGCGCGGCGCCACCAGCGGCTCTGGCGGCGCTTCGCGCGCGTCTGCGCAGATGCGCTGGCTCTGCCGCTGGGAGCTGCGAGTGTCGACCTCGTGTTCTCGAGCCTCATGCTGCAGTGGTGCGAGCCGCTCGGCCAGGCGCTCGCCGAGGTGCGCCGGGTGCTGAAGCCAGGCGGCTTCTTCGCCTTCAGCACCTTCGGCCCCGACACGCTCAAGGAGCTGCGCGCCGCGTGGGCGCGGGCCGACGGCCTCACCCACGTCAATCGCTTCCTCGACATGCACGACGTCGGCGATGCGATCGCACGCAGCGGGCTCGCGGAGCCGGTGCTCGACGTCGACCGCGTCGAGCTCGGCTATCCCGACGCGCTCAGCCTGATGCGGGACCTGAAGGCGATCGGCGCCCACAACGTGACCGCGGGCCGGCCGCGCACACTCGTCGGCAAGTCGCGCCTCGCGCGCATGACCGAAGCCTACGAGGCCTGGCGGCGCGGCGGGGCGCTCCCCGCCACCTATGAAGTGATCTACGGCGCGAGCTGGGGAGCGGCCGCACCGGCTGCCGCCACCTCGCTCGCCGGCGAAACGCTCGTCGCGCCGGGCTCGATTCGCCGCAGGCAGGGCCGCTCGCGGTGAGCAATCCCAGCTTTTTCGTCACCGGCACCGACACCGGGGTGGGCAAGACCGTGATCGCCTGCGGGCTCGCGCGCGCCTTTGCCGCCGCCGGCGAGCGCGTCGCCGTCATGAAGCCGATCGCCTCGGGAGCGGAGCGGACGCCCGAGGGCCTTCGCAACGCGGACGCCCTGGCGCTCATCGAGGCGGCCAACGTGCCGCTCACCTACACGCAGGTGAACCCCTATTGCTTCGAACCAGCGATTTCTCCGCATATCGCGGCAGAAGACGGCAGAATCGAGATAAATCTCGACACGATCGTGGCAGGGTTCGGGGCCCTGAGCGTCCGCTCCGACCGGGTCATCGTCGAAGGGGCGGGGGGCTGGCTGGCCCCGGTCAATGCCCGGGAGACGATGGCCGACCTCGCCCGCGCGCTCGGCATTCCGGCCCTGCTGGTGGTGGCGCTGCGCCTCGGGTGCCTGAACCACGCCGAGCTCACCTGGCGCGCGATCGCAAGTACCGGCGTCGAGTTCGCCGGCTGGATCGCGAACGGCGCGAGCGCGCCGATGGAGCGCGAGGCGGAGAATCTCGCGACGCTCACGCGGCGGCTCGGCAGGCCGCCGCTCGCGATCGTGCCGTTTGCGCCCGCGCGCACCGGCTCGCTCTCGCTCGATGAGGCCGCCGCGCGGCTCGGCGCCGCGAAATTCCCGGGAATTTCCGCTTGATTTGAATCGCCACGGCTGCGCGCTAACATCGCCCGCAAGCCCATGGACGCCGACGCACTCTCGATCGAGATCCGTCCCAACTGCTCCCTCACCGCGCGCGGCGCACGCATGTTCTTCGCGAGTGCCTGCGTGGTCCCGTTCGGCCTGGGAGGCTTCCTCGCGCTCAAGGGCTTCTGGCCGATCCTGCCGTTCGCCGGACTCGAGATCGTGCTGCTCGCCTGGGCGCTCAAGGTCTCGCTCGAGCGGCGCTTCCACTCCCAGACCATCACCGTCACCGAGTCGGACGTCTGCATCGAATCGCGGGCGCGGGGCCGGAGCGAGCGGCTCGTGTTCCCGCGGCATTGGGCACAGGTTAAACTTCGCCGCCCTGGCGCAAGCCTGCACCCGAGCCGGCTCACCATAGAGTCGCACGGTCGCCAATGCGAGCTGGGCAGCTTTCTGACCGAAGAGGAGCGGCGCGGACTTGCCCTGCGCCTGGCGAGAGTCGTTGGCCGCGTCAACGAGACGCCCTCCTGGCCCTGAAGGGCTCGCGGTCGGGGAGCCGAGGGACCGCTCCGGAGTTTTTCGCGCCGTACCGTCGTGACGGGCGCGCGCTGTAAGGCACAAGAATGACGATCCGCAAAACGCTCGCCCGACTCGCCCTGACCGCCGCCGCGGGGTTGCTGACGCTCCCGGCATGGGCCGAGGAGTCCGGCTGGGCGCAGCTCAACCTGCCGAAGGGCGTCACCGACATCAGCCGCAAGATCTACGGGCTGCACATGAAGATCTTCTGGGTCTGCGTCGTCATCGGCATCGTGGTGTTCGGCGTCATGATCTGGTCGCTGGTCGCCTTCCGGAAGTCGAAGGGTGCCGTCCCCGATACGACCATGGTGCACAACACCCGGGTCGAGGTCGTCTGGACCATCGTCCCGGTCATCATCCTGATCGCCATGGCGGTGCCCGCGGCCCGCACGCTGATCGAGATCGAGGACACCACCAAGACCGGGCTCAACATCAAGGTCACGGGCTTTCAGTGGGGCTGGGAATACGAGTACCTCGACGAGGGAGTCAGCTACTACTCGCACCTCGACCGCGCGAGCGATGCCGCACGCGAGCTCGGCTCAGGAATCGACCCGACCACCGTGCCGCACTATCTCCTCAACGTCGATCATCCGCTGGTCGTGCCGAACGGCGTGAAGGTCCGACTCCTCATCACCGGCGCCGACGTCATCCACTCCTGGTGGGTGAAGGATCTCGGCATCAAGAAGGATGCGATTCCGGGCTTCGTCAACGAGGCCTGGTTCAAGATCGACGACGATTTCACCGGCATGCTGCGCGGCAACTGCGCCGAGCTCTGCGGCCGCGATCACGGCTTCATGCCGATCGTGGTCGACGTGCGTTCCAAGGCGGACTTCGACAGCTGGCTGAAGAGCACCGCGGCCGGGCAGAAACAGGCCGCCGCGCCCGCGGCCCCTGCCGCCGCCCCCAGCGCACCGCCCGCGACTGCCGCGGCTACCGCCGCCGCCTCGGGCTGACCTCTACTCTTTAAGGAACCTCCGACATGGCCGAGCACCACGCCCACGCCGCCGCCCACGCCGACCACGACCACAAGCCGCACGGCTGGCGGCGCTGGGTCTACGCCACCAACCACAAGGACATCGGCACGATGTACCTGGTGTTCGCCTGCATCATGTTCTTCGTCGGCGGCGCCATGGCCATGGTCATCCGGCTCGAGCTGTTCCAGCCGGGAATGCAGTTCGTCGACCCGCAGTTCTTCAACTCCATGACCACCATGCACGCGCTGATCATGATCTTCGGCGCGGTCATGCCCGGGTGGACGGGACTCGCGAACTGGATGATCCCGATGCAGGTCGGGGCGCCCGATATGGCGCTGCCGCGCCTCAACAACTTCAGCTTCTGGATCCTGCCGTTCGCCTTCACGCTGCTGCTCTCGTCGCTGTTCGTGCCGGGCGGCGCGCCGGCGGGCGGCTGGACCATGTACCCGCCGCTGGTGCTGCAGAACGGCGCCTCCTTCCCGATGCTGATCTTCGCGGTGCACCTGATGGGCGCCTCTTCGATCCTCGGCGCCATCAACATCGTCGTCACCATCATGAACATGCGCGCGCCGGGCATCACGCTGCTGCGGATGCCGCTGTTCGTCTGGACCTGGCTGATCACCGCCTATCTCCTGATCGCGGTGATGCCGGTGCTCGCGGGAGCGGTGACCATGCTGCTCACCGATCACTTCTTCGGCACCACCTTCTTCACCGCCGCCGGCGGCGGTGACCCGGTGATGTTCCAGCACATCTTCTGGTTCTTCGGACACCCTGAGGTCTACATCCTGATCCTGCCGGCCTTCGGCATCATCTCGGAGATCATCCCGACCTTCTCGAGGAAACCGCTGTTTGGCTACGAGACCATGGTGTACGCCGTGGCCTCGATCGCCTTTCTGTCCTTCATCGTCTGGGCGCACCACATGTTCACGGTGGGTATGCCGCTCGCCGCGCAGCTGTTCTTCATGCTCTCGACCATGCTGATCGCGGTGCCGACGGGCGTGAAGGTGTTCAACTGGACCGCCACCATGTGGAGGGGGTCGCTGTCCTTCGAGCCGCCGATGCTGTTCGCGCTCGCGTTCCTGTTCCTGTTCACGATCGGCGGCTTCTCCGGGCTGATGTGCGGGATCGTGCCCGCGGACTACCAGTACCAGGACACGTATTTCGTCGTGGCCCATTTCCACTACGTGCTGGTGCCGGGGGCGATCTTCGCCATGATGGCCGGGGTCTACTACTGGCTGCCGAAGTGGACCGGCAAGATGTATGACCTGAAACTCGCCACCTGGCACTTCTGGCTGTCGGCGATCTTCGTCAACGTGCTGTTCTTCCCGCAGCACTTCCTGGGGCTCGCCGGCATGCCGCGCCGCATCCCCGACTACGCCGTGCAGTTCACCGACTGGAACATGGTGTCCTCGATCGGCGGCTTCTTCTTCGGCGCCGCTCAGGTCCTGTTCCCGATCGTCATCATCAAGTGCATCCGCTCGGGCCAGCCGGTCGGCAACCGCGCCTGGGAAGGTGCGCACGGGCTCGAATGGGAGCTGCCGTCGCCGCCGCCGTACCACTCCTGGACCACGCCGCCGTCGGATGCGGTGATCGCGCGCGGAGCGGAGCACTGATGCGGGCGCAGGACCACACGCCCGGCCGCCTGGCGCGCACTGCGGCGGTCGCGGCCGCCGTCGATGAGGCCGGGCGGCGGCGCCGCGTGCGCCGGAGCGCGATTCTGTTCGCGGTGATCGCCGCGGCGTTCTACTTCGGCTTCATCGCCACGGTGCTGATGCGGGCCGCCAGATGAGCAACCGCGAGCGCGAGAACCGCACCCTCATGTGGAAGCTCGGCGCGATCGCGCTCGGCGCCTTCGGCTTCGGCTTCGCGCTCGTGCCGCTGTACCGCACGCTGTGCGCGGTCACCGGCTACGGCGACCAGGGCAAGCTCCTCGAGCGCTCGGCCGCCATCGAGCATCCGGACCGGAGCCGCACCGTGACGGTCGAATTCCTCACCGACGTGGCGAGCG
>DASPSF010000013.1:0-9439 GCA_035624075.1 Steroidobacteraceae bacterium
TCTCGCGGCCGTGCGCGCTGATGCGTCCAGCGGGATCGAGCGCGCCGAGGCGCTCGAGGAGCGCCGCCGCCGCGGCCAGCTGCGCTGCGGGCGGCGCATCGAGCCAGGCGAGCGCGCCCGCATCGCGCGCACCCCAGCGGCTGAGCTCGAGGGCGAGCGGCGCCAGATCCGCTTCGGCGATCTCCGGCGGTGTGAACGCCGCGAGACTCGCATGGGCGCCCTCGCTCCAGGCGCGGTAGCAGACCCCGGGACCGAGGCGCCCGGCACGGCCGCGGCGCTGATCGGCGGAGGCGCGTGAGATGCGCCGCGTCACCAGGGCGCTCATGCCGGTCGCCGGGTCGAAGAGCGCGCGGCGCGCGAGACCCGAGTCGACCACCACGCGCACCCCCGGGATGGTGAGGCTGGTCTCGGCGATGTTGGTTGCCAGCACCACCTTGCGGGTTCCGGGCGCGGCAGGCGCGAGAGCCGCATCCTGCTGTTCGCCGGCGAGCTCGCCGTACAGGGGAAGGATGCGCACGCCGGGCCCGGGCGCGCTCGCCTCGATGAGCTGCTGCACGCGGCGGATCTCGCGCGCGCCGGGCAGGAACACCAGCACGTCGCCCTGCTGCTCGCGCAGCGCGCGCAGTATGAGACGCGCGACCAGCGCCTCGGGCGAGTCGCCGCCGCGGGCCTGCACCCCCGGAAGCACCGGCAGGCCGCGCCCGGCGAAACGTGTCTCGACCAGATGGAGACGTCCCGGAACGCTCACCACCGGCGCGCCTCCGAGCAGGCGCGCCACCGCGGCACCGTCCAGCGTCGCCGACATCACGAGGATCCGCAGCCCGGACCCGAGCTGCGCGCGGGCGTCGAGGGCGAGCGCGAGCCCCAGATCCGCCGCGAGGCTGCGCTCGTGAAACTCATCGAACAGGAGGCCCGCCACTCCCTCGAGCGCCGGGTCCTCCTGCAGCATGCGGGTGAGGACGCCCTCGGTGACCACCTCGAGGCGCGTGGTGCGCGACACGCGGGTGTCGAGCCGCATGCGGTAGCCGACGGTCTGGCCGACCGCTTCGCCGAGGGAGTACGCCAGGCGCTGCGCGATCGCGCGGGTCGCGAGCCGGCGCGGCTCGAGCATGATGAGCCGCTGGCCGCGCGCCCAGGGCTCGTCGAGCAGCGCGAGCGGCGCCACGGTGCTTTTTCCCGCTCCCGGCGGTGCCTCGAGCACCGCGCTGCCGTGCGCTGCGAGCGCCTCCTTGAGTGCCGGCAGCCCCGCCTCGATCGGCAGCCCCGAGTCTGCGCGCAGCTTCACCAGATGTGGACGCGCTCCGCAGGGGGCAGATACAGCTTGTCGCCGGGCTTGACGTCGAAGGCCTGATACCAGGCGTCGACGTTGCGCACCACGCCGTTCACCCGATACTGATTCGGGCTGTGCGGGTTGCTCATCACCTGGCTGCGCAACTGCTGCTCGCGTGTCAGCCCGCGCCACACCTGCGCCCAGGCGAGGAAGTAGCGCTGGTCCCCAGTCAGGCCGTCGCGCACCGGCGCGGGTTTGCCGTGCAGCGTGCGGTGATAGGCCTCGTAGGCCACCGACAGCCCGCCCAGGTCGCCGATGTTTTCCCCGAGCGTGAGACGCCCGTTGATGTTGAGCCCCGGCAGCACGACGTAGCCGTCGTACTGCGCGGCCAGTCGGTCGACGCGCGATTTGAACGCCTGCGTGTCCTCGGGCAGCCACCAGGTGTGCAGCACGCCGTGCGCGTCGGACTTCGAGCCCTGGTCGTCGAAGCCGTGGCCCATCTCGTGGCCGATCACGCCGCCGATGCCACCGTAGTTGACCGCATCGTCGGCGTTCGGATCGAAGAACGGCGGCTGCAGGATCGCCGCCGGGAACACCACCTCGTTGAAGGTGGCGTTGTAGTAGGCGTTGATGGTCTGCGGCGTCATGCCCCACTCGCCGCGGTCCGTCGGGCTTCCCATGCGCCTGACGCGCCGCTGCCAGTCGAACACCGCACCGCGCGTGGCGTTGCCGAAGGCATCGCCCCTGACGACGGTGAGGGCCGAGTAGTCGCGCCACTTGTCCGGGTAGCCGATCTTGGGATGGAAGGCGGCGAGCTTCTCGAGCGCCACCTTGCGGGTGGCCGGCGTCATCCACTCGAGCCTGCCGATGCGCTCGGCGTAGGTGGCGCGCAGATTCTCGACCAGCTCGAGCATCTTCTGCTTCGAGGCGGGCGGGAAATAGCGCTGCACGTACAGCTCGCCGACCGCCTCGCCGAGATCGCGGTCGATCGCGTGCACGGCGCGCTTCCAGCGGTCGAGCTGCTGCTCCTGGCCGTGGAGCGCGCGCCCGTAGAACTCGAAGGCCTCGTCGTCGAACGCCTTCGGCAGCACGTCGGCGGTGGCCGCCAGGTAGTGGTAGCGCAGGTACGCGCGCCAGCGCTCCACCGGCACGCTCGCGAGCAGCGATCCGAGCGACTGCACCGCATCCAGCTCGCGCACCACGAACTCCTGCTGGCCGTCGAGCCCGTCGGCGCCGAGCCAGGCGCTCCACGGCAGGCCCGGCGTCAGCTGATCGAGCTCGGCGCGCGTGCGCAGGTTGTAGGTCAGGTCGCGGTCGCGGCGCTTGGCGGCCGGCCAGTGCAGCTTCGCCATGCTGGTCTCGAGGTCGAGGACCGACTGCGCCTCGGCGGCGGCGTCCTGATCGCCGGCGAGCGTCAGCATGCGCTCGATGTGCGCGCGGTACTTGTCGCGCAGAGCCGCATAGACCGCTTCGTCCTTGAGGTAGTAGTCGCGCTCCGGCATGCCGAGACCGCTTTGCGTGATGCTGACGATATAGCGGTCGGGATTCTTCTGGTCGGTTGTCATGCCGACCCGCAGCGGCGCCTCGAGCCCGAGATCCGGCCGCCCCATGAGACGCGCCACATCCTCGCTCGTGCGCGCGGCCGCGATCGCCTCCAGCCCCGGGCGTGCCGGCGTCAGACCTGAGGCCTCGATGGCCGCGGTGTCGAGATAGGCGCGGTAGTAATCGCCGACTTTCTGCGCAACGCTCCCCGCGGGCGCGTCCGCCGGCAGCCCTTCGACGATCGTGCGCACGCGCTGCTCGGAGAGCTCCTCGAGCTCCTCGAACGAGCCCCAGCGGGTGCGGTCGGGCGGTATGTGGTGGGTATCGTCCCAGTGACCGTCCGCGTAGCGATAGAAGTCATCGCCCGGCTTCACGGAGGTGTCGCGATCGGAGAGATCGAGTCCCCAGGGCGCGATCTGTGCGCGCGGCGCATCGTCCGCCGCGGCGCGCGGCGCATACCCGGACACGAGCATGGCCAGCGCCGCGGTCACGGCGATACCGACACGTAAAATCATGCTATCACTCCTTGGAAAGGGTCGGGGCGCGGCGCGGCCGGCGCGCGCCGCCGGATCGCGGCGAATCCTTATTCCTTTTGGCCGAGCAGCGGCTTGATGAGATCGAGCGGCAGCGGGAAGACCAGCAGCTGCGTGCGCTCGTGCGCGATATCGGCGAGCGTCTGCAGGTACCTGAGCTGCAGGGCGGTCGGCTGCGCCGCCAGCGCGGTCGCCGCCTGCACCAGCGTGTCGGCCGCCTGCTTCTCGCCCTCGGCGTTGATGATCTTGGCGCGCCGCGTGCGCTCGGCCTCGGCCTGCTTGGCCATGGCACGGATCATGGTCTCGTCGAGGTCCACATCCTTGATCTCGACGTTCGAGACCTTGACGCCCCAGGCCTCGGTGCTCTGGTCGAGGATGCGCTGCAGGTCGACGTTGAGCTTGTCGCGCTGCGCGAGCAGGTCATCCATCTCGTGCTGCCCGACCACCGAGCGCAGCGTGGTCTGTGCCACCTGGCTGGTGGCATCGAAGGCGTTCGCCACCTGGATGATGGCCTTGCCGGGATCGACCACGCGGAAATAGACCACCGCGTTGACCTTGACCGAGACGTTGTCGCGGGTGATCACGTCCTGCTTGGGCACGCTCAGCACGATGACCCGCAGGTCGACGCGGCGGGTGCGCTGGATGCCGGGGATGATCAGCACCAGCCCGGGCCCGCGGATGCCGGCGAAGCGCCCGAGCGTGAATACCACCAGGCGCTCGTATTCGTTCAGCACGTTGACGGTGCTGAAGAACAGGATGATGACGAGGATGACGACGGCGACTACGAACGGCATGCGATTCTCCGATACGCCGCTGCGCTCACTGCGGCTCGATCCACAATGTTAGACCTTCGACCCTGACGATGCGCGCCGTGTCGCCGGCGCGCAGCGCCGCGTTGCTGCGCGCGTTCCACAGCTCGCCGCCGTAGCGCACCCGGCCCTTGCCGCTGAAGTCCGCCACCACCTCGGCGACGTCGCCGACCATGCCTTGCGTTCCGGTAGTCACCGGGCGGCGCTGCGAACGGGTCGCAATGTACACGATGGCGGCGATCACCAGCGCGCCGACCGTGGCGATCGCAGCGATCAGCGAGCGCGCGATGTGCATGCCGGGCACGTCCGTATCGAACAGGATGAGGGAGCCGACGATGAAAGCCACCACACCCCCTGCGCCGAGCGAGCCGTAGGTCGGGAAGAAGAACTCCGCGATGATCATGGCGGTGCCGACCACCAGCAGCGCGAGCCCGGCGTAGTTCACCGACAGGATCTGGAACGCGAACAGCGCCACCAGCAGACAGATCGAGCCGACCACCCCGGGCAGCACCGCGCCGGGATTGTAGCCTTCGAGCAGCAGCCCCCAGATCCCGATCAGCATCAGGCCGTAGGCAACGGTCGGGTTGGTGATCACGGCGAGCAGCTCGGTGCGCCAGTCGGGCTTGACGCTGACCACCGCGAGATCGCGGGTGGCGAGCTTGACCGTGCGGTCACCGAGGCGCACCTCCCGCCCGTCGAGGCGCGCGAGCAGGTCCGGCAGATCGCGCGCGACCAGGTCGATCACCTTCTGCTCGAGCGCGGCGCTGGCGGTGAGGCTCGCCGCGCCGCGCACCGCCTGCTCCGCCCAGTCGGCGTTGCGGCCACGCAGCTCCGCGAGCCCGCGGATGTAGGCGACCGCATCGTTCACCACCTTGCGCTCCATGGCCGTTCCCGGCGGATTCGGCGCGGCGCCGCCCTCACCCTCGGCGCCCTTGTCCTTGTCCGATGGTTTGCCCTGTGGCATCACCGGCGGCGACGGCGCCTCCGGCTCGCCGCCGATCGACACGGGAGTGGCGGCGCCGAGATTGGTGGCGGGCGCCATGGCGGCCACGTGGCTTGCGTAGAGGATGTAGGTTCCGGCGCTCGCGGCCCGCGCGCCCGAGGGGGTGACATAGCCCGCGACCGGCACGGGCGAGGCGAGGATCGCGCGGATGATGTCGCGCATCGCGCTGTCGAGTCCGCCCGGGGTATCCATCTCGAGCACCACTAGGCGGCTGTCACGCGCGTGCGCCGACTCGATACCGCGCACGACGTAGCGCGAGGTGGCGGGACCGATCGGACCGTTGATCTCGAGCACCGTGACAGTGCCGGGCGGCTCACTGTGGTCCGTTCGCGTCGCCGCGGGGGTAGCGCTATTCGCTGCGGCGGAATTCGACGCGCCGGCGCTCTGTGCCTGAGCCGCCGGCGGCCCGCCGACGGCACAGAGCAGAGCCGCCAGAGTCACGGCGCGGCGCAAGGGGAGGATCATGCTCAGCACCCTACTCTCGCGCCGGCTTCATCCGCAATCACAGCCGGCCTGCGGCCAGTGCGCGCAGCCCCTGGTAGCCGAGATAGAAGCCCACCAACATGATCAGCGCTCCGGAGACGTACGGCGCCCTGCGGGCGAGCTCCCCGAACCCACTGAAGCGCCGGGCTGCGTGCCGCACACCCAACGCCGCCAGGGCGCCGGTAGCCATCATGGTGAGCGCGAGGCCGACGCCGAAACACAGCACCAGCGTTGCGCCCAGAACCAGTCTCTGCAGCTGCAGGCACAGGAGCAGCACGGTGATCGAGGCCGGGCAGGGAATGAGCCCGCCGCTGAGGCCGAACACCACGATCTGCGCAGTCGTGACGTCGCGGTTGGCGAAGCGGCGGCGGATGTCATCGGCGTGGGCCAGCTCGTGCGGGTCCTGGTAGCCGGGCGCGGTGAGGTCGAGTGCCCCGAAGCCCGCGAGCGCATGCGGGTGGCGCCCCTCGACGAACTCCACGTCGAAGTCATGGCTGTGACCGGTGGTGCCGAGGCGCAGCCGCGCGATGAACTCATGCGGCTCGGGGACCGTCTGCGCCGACTCGAGATAGCCCCCATGCCGGCGAAAACCGAAAAGCTCGCGGCTGCCGTCGGCGCGCTCGGTCTCGATCTGCACCTGCTCGGCGGGCCAGGACGTTCCGCTCTCGACCTGCAGGCGAAATCTCGCCGGCACGCCGTCCTCGAAGATCGCGAGCTGCACGACGCCATGACCCGTGTCGATGCGCCGAGCCTCGCCCTGATCGTGTCCGTGGGCGTGGTCGTGCCCGTGAGCAGGCGGATGATCGTGGTGATGCCCGTGCGCGGCATGGTGGCCGGAGCGCTCGAGACTCAGCTGGCGCGTCCGCCACAGCATCCAGGCCGCCACCGCGATGATCAGCAGCGCGGAAACCACCTGGAAATACGGCTCCGTGGTCCCGGTATTCCAGCCGCGGCCGAAATACAGCCCGCCGAGCGCGACCACCCACACGATCGCCGTGTGCGACACCGTGGCGGAGAGACCGAGCAGCACTGCCTGGGCGAGCGTGCCGCGGATCGCCACGATGAAGGCCGCCATCATGGTCTTCGAGTGTCCCGGCTCGAGCCCGTGCAGGGCGCCGAGCAGGATGGCGCTCGGTACGAACAGCCAGGAATTCCCCTGCTGCAGCAGGGTCACGAAGCTCGTCACCGCGGGATCAGGAGCGGCGCCCGGCGCCTCGGGGCGTCCGCGGCTGTCTCGGCAGCCCGGTGTGCTGGGTGCGGAAGGGGCGCGCGGCCGCTCCCGGGCGGCGGCGCGGCGCGCTGCCCGTGTGGCTCGCCGGCTGGTAGGCGGGAATCAGCTGCTGGCGGCCGTTGCCGATCAGATCGGCCCGGCCCATGCGCCGCAGCGCCTCGCGCAGCACCGGCCAGTTGTCGGGGTCGTGGTAGCGCAGGAACGCCTTGTGGAGGCGGCGCACCTTGAGGCCCTTCGGCACCAACACCTCCTCGCTCGAGCGAGTGATGCGCTTCAGCGGGTTCCTTCCGGAGTGGTACATGGCGGTCGCGGTGGCCATGGGACCCGGCAGGAACGCCTGCACCTGATCGGCGCGAAAGCCGTTCCTCTTCAGCCACAGCGCCAGCTCCAGCATGTCCTGATCCGAGGTGCCGGGGTGCGCGGCGATGAAGTACGGGATCAGATACTGCTCCTTGCCGGCCTCCTTCGAGTAGCGGTCGAAGAGCTCCTTGAAGCGGTCGTAGGCGGCCACCCCGGGCTTCATCATCTTCGAGAGCGGCCCCTCGGCCAGCGCCTCGGGCGCGATCTTGAGGTAGCCGCCGGTGTGGTGCTGGGCGAGCTCCTTCACATACTCCGGGGACTCGATCGCGAGGTCGTAGCGCACTCCCGAGGCGATCAGCACTTTCTTGATTCCGGGGAGCGAGCGAGCGCGCCGATAGAGACGGATGAGCGGCGCGTGGTCGGTATTGAGGTTCGGGCAGACCGCCGGATACACGCACGAGGGCCGGCGGCAGGCGCTCTCGATCTCGCGGCTCTTGCAGGCCAGGCGGTACATGTTGGCGGTCGGGCCGCCGAGATCGGAAATGACCCCGGTGAAGCCCGGTACGGTGTCGCGCACCGTCTCGATCTCGCGCAGCACCGAGTCCTCGGAGCGGCTCTGGATGATGCGGCCCTCGTGCTCGGTGATGGAGCAGAAGGTGCAGCCGCCGAAGCAGCCGCGCTGGATCGCGACCGAGAAGCGGATCATCTTGTAAGCGGGGATATTCGCCTTGCCGTAGAAAGGATGCGGGGCGCGCGCGTAGCGCCGCTCGTACACCCAGTCCATCTCGGCCGTGCTGAGCGGCAGCGGCGGCGGATTCAGCCACACGTCGACGTCGCCGTGCCGCTGGGTGAGCGCACGCGCATTACCCGGGTTCGACTCGAGGTGCAGGATGCGCGAGGCGTGCGCGTACAGCACCGGGTCCGCCGCTACCGCCTCGAACGACGGCACGCGGATCACGCTGCGCTCGCGATCGGCGTTCTTCACCCGGCGTACGAAGCGCACCACGTGCTCGGCTGCCGGCGCTGCCGCGCCGCCCGCGGCCGGTGCACGCTCCCGGTCGGTCATCGCATAGGGATCGACCGGAGGATTGAGAGGTCCCGGTGCATCAAGGTGGGTCGAGTCGACCTCGATCCAGTCCGCCGGGGTGCCGCGCCGGACGAACACCGTCCCACGCACGTCGGTGATCTCGCCGATCGTCTCGCCGCCGGCCAGGCGGTGCGCGATCTCGCAGATCTGCCGCTCGCCGTTGCCGTAGACCAGCAGGTCCGCCTTGGCATCGAGCAGCACCGAGCGGCGCACCTTCTCCGACCAGTAGTCGAAGTGCGCGATGCGGCGCAGCGAGGCCTCGATACCGCCGATCACGATCGGCACGTCGCGCCAGGCCTCGCGGGCGCGCTGCGCGTACACGATCACCGAGCGGTCGGGACGCCGGCCGCCCGCTCCGTCCGGCGTGTAGGCGTCGTCGCTGCGCACGCGGCGGTCGGCCGTGTAGCGGTTGACCATCGAATCCATGTTGCCGCCGGTGATGCCGAAGAACAGGTTCGGCCGGCCGAGCGCACTGAAGGCCGCGGCGCTGTGCCAGTCGGGCTGCGCGATGATGCCGACCCTGAAACCCTGCGCCTCGAGTACCCGGCCGACGATCGCCATGCCGAAGCTCGGGTGATCGACGTAGGCATCGCCCGTTACGATGATGACGTCGCAGCTGTCCCAGCCGAGCAGTTCCATCTCGGCACGCGACATGGGCAGGAACGGGGCGGTGCCGAAGCGCTCGGCCCAGTATTTGCGGTAGGCGGTGATGTCGCGGGCGGTCTGCATGCAACCAGGTATTAGAGCCTCTCGGGAACCCCCGGGCAAGGCGACCCCGGACGGGGTCTCGGGCGTGGCGGTGGCGCCCCGAGGCGGCACCGCGGACGTGCGCGGCGCGTCAGGCCGGAACCGGGGGCTGCGCGCATGGTATCTTGGTAACATGGTAACATAGGCTGATGAAGACCATCACCCGCACCCAGACCGGCGTGCGCCTCGAGACCCACCTGCTCAAGGTGCTGAAGGCGCTCGCAACCGAGCTCGATCTGTCGCTCGGCGACCTGCTCGAGGGGATCGTGCTGCATGCCTTCGAGGGCAAGGCGCCCTTCTCGGCCGCCACTCTGAAGAAGGTCAGGGCGCTGCGCGCGGTCTACGGGCTCGACCTGACGGCGAAGGATTCGCACCGCATGCGCGAGGAGACCTGAGGATGACGACGCCAGACTGCCCCGAGCTCGAGCGCTTCG
>DASPSF010000115.1:0-45627 GCA_035624075.1 Steroidobacteraceae bacterium
TGCTTGCGCCGCAGGTCGCGGCGCTCGCCGCGCCCTTCACTCTGGTGCTCGGGCCCTCAACGACCTTCGGCAAGGACCTGATGGCGCGCGTCGCCGGGCTCCTCGATGCCCCGCAGGTGAGCGACATCATGGCGATCGAGAGTCCGACGCGCTTCCGCCGGCCGATCTACGCCGGCAATGCGATCCTCACCGTCGAGTCGAGCGCTGCGGGGAAGGTCGTCGGCACGGTGCGCACCGCCTCGTTCGAGCCGGCCCCGGGGGGCGGGGCGGCACCGATCGAGAAGGTGGCGCTCGATGTCCCGCTGCCGGCCCATACGCGCTTCGTGTCGGTATCGGCCGCCAAGAGCGATCGCCCCGACCTGCAGACCGCCGCGCGGGTGATCTCCGGCGGCCGGGCGCTCGGCAGCGCCGAAGGATTCAAGATCCTCTACAGTCTCGCCGACAAGCTCGGGGCGGCCGTGGGCGCTTCGCGCGCCGCGGTCGATGCCGGCTACGCGCCGAACGAGATGCAGGTTGGCCAGACCGGCAAGATCATTGCGCCGGAGCTCTATGTCGCGATCGGCATCTCCGGGGCGATCCAGCACCTGACCGGTATCAAGGACGCGCGCACCATCGTCGCGATCAACAAGGACGGCGAAGCGCCAATTTTCGAGGTGGCGGACTTCGGGCTGGTCGGGGATCTCTTCCAGATCGTCCCGGAGATCGAGAAGCTGGTGTCCTGATTGGCAATAGTTAGGCAAACGCCTAACTATTGCGGAAAGGACCTGGCAACGCTGCGCCGGGCGGGCGAGCGCTACAGCTGCCCCAGCACGTACTCGGCCGCTGACACCTTGAACTGGCCCGGCTCTTCCACGTCCACGTGCGTCGCTACGCCGTCTTTCACGATGATCGCAAAGCGCTGGCCGCGCTTGCCCATACCGAACTTGCTGGCGTCGAGCTCGAGCCCGAGCGCCCGGGCGTAGTCGCCGTTGCCGTCG
Organism: Steroidobacteraceae bacterium; assembly: GCA_035624075.1. Classification (GTDB taxonomy): domain Bacteria; phylum Pseudomonadota; class Gammaproteobacteria; order Steroidobacterales; family Steroidobacteraceae; genus 13-2-20CM-66-19. The sequence goes on from DASPSF010000115.1 coordinate 978, forward strand.
GCGAGCATCAGCACCTTGTCGCCGACGCCCGAGGCCTTGCCCCAGGCGTTCATCACGAAGACGTCGTTGACCGCCATGCAGGCGATGGTATTGACGCCCTTGGCGAGGATCTGGTCGGCGAGCTGCACGAACCCCGGCAGGTGCTTGGCATCGCAGGTGGGCGTGAAGGCGCCGGGCACCGAGAACAGCACCACCCGCTTGCCCTTGAAGAGCTCCTCGGTCGAGAGGTCCTTGGGACCTTCCTTGGTCATGCGCTTGAACGTGCCTGCAGGCATGCGGTCGCCGGCTTTTATCGCCACGATGGAGCTCCTTTCCGCGCTTTGAGACTTAAGCCTGTCTGGCGTGCAGTGCCCAGAGATTCGCCAGGCGCTCGAGGAACGGATCACCCTTGACCGCCTTGAAGGCCTTGACCGCATCGTCCTTGTGACCGCCCTTGAGGTCCGAGATGCCGAGCATCAGCTGGGTCTCGGGCGGGTTCTTCAGGCCGCCCTTGGTCACGGCCTTGGTGTACTCGTCGACCGCCTTGTCGTACTGGCCATAGCCGAGGTAGGCGAGCCCCATACCGGCGTTCTGGACCCCCGTGGGGGCCGTGTCGGCCTGCTTGGCGATCTTATCGAGCGTCGGCTGATCGGCGGCCGCCTTCGTTTTCGCCTTGTCAAGCAGGCGCTGGGCCTTGTCCTTGTTGCGCTGGTCGGCGAAGACGTTCTTGTCGAAGCCGCGCTGCAGCGCCTTCTGTGCCTCGCCGGGGGAGCCGGCATCCATCGCCAGCTGCGCCATCTCGATGTAATCGTCGGCGCTCTTCAGCACGTCGACTTCATACATCAGCCGGTAGGCCTGCAGCGTATTGGAATCGCTGCTCGCGGCCTCCTTCATCAGGCTGAACAGCAGATTCGACCAGTAGTCGGGCTTGGGGTAGTAAGTAACCAGCCTCTCGAGCGCCTTGGTCGTGCAGGCGTTGTCCTCCAGCTTCACACAGGCGCTCAGCACCAGCTGCAGCGACTCGCTGCTCGGATTGGTGCCGGCCTTGATCGAGGCATCGACCAGTCCTTCCTCGAATTTCAGCGTGTCCTTCCAGTCGCCCTTCAGGTAGTAGGCCTGACCGACGATCTTCCTGGTCTCGTCCTCCGCGAAGCCGCCCTTGATGGCGCGCTGGCCGAACTCGATCGCCTTGTCGTAGTTCTTGAGCTGGTAGTGGAGCGCGGCCAGGCCGCGGATCTTCTGCTGCTGCTCCGGCCCGCTGGTGAAGCCGTCGTCGATTTCCTCTTCCCACGCCTTGCCGGCATCCGGGAAGTCGTTGGTCTTGATGTAGGCGAACGCCAGCATGTCGTTGATCAGGTGTTGATCGTAAGGTGTCTTGCCGGCGATCCCCTCGGCTTCCTTGAGCTTGGCGATCGCTTCCGGGTACTTCTTCGCGCTCAGATCGTCGTGCGCCTCCTTGAGAGGCTTGGCGAGCTTGGCGCTGTTTTGCGGCTTATCCGCGGCCAGGGCGGTGGCGCCGAGAAACAGCAGGCCGCTTGCCAGAGCGGCGACTGCCGGGAGGAAGGTTGAGGAGATCTTCATGCTGGTGTGTGCCATTACCTGACCGTTAGTCGGCGAATTCCGCGGTGTTGACGAAGCCGATCTTCTTCATGCGGTTGCGCTGCGCCGCCGCGAGTACCTTGGCCACCACGTCGTACTTGGCGCGGCGATCCGGGCGCAGATGAATCTCGGGCTGGGGATCCTTGTCGGCGTAGGTGTGGAAGTAACCTTCGAGCGTATCGAGGCTCGGCACCGGCGTGCCGTTCCAGACCACCGTGCCGTCGAAGTCGATCTCCAGATCGATGACCTCGGGCTTGGGTTGATCGGGGGGTGGCGGGTTGTTCATCTGCGGCATGTCGAGCTTGACCGCGTGGGTCATGACCGGAAGGGTGATGATCAGGGTCACCAGCAGCACCAGCATGACGTCGATGAGCGGCGTCGTGTTGATGTCGCACATCTCCTCGCCGCCACCGCCTACCTGCATTGACATTGTGTTAGCTCCTCGAGGTTTCAGCGGGCGGGGGCCATGCCGCGGTCGGGCTCGGTGAGGAACCCGACCTTGACGATACCGCCGCGCTGAATCGCGTACATCACCCGCCCGACGAACTCATAGCGCGCGTCGCGGTCGGCGCGGATGTGGATCTCGGGCTGCGGCACGCGCACCGCCGCTTCCTTGATGTACCCCAACAGCACCTCCTTGTTGGCCATCTTCTTCTCGTTCCAGTAGATGCCGCCTTCCCGGTCCACCGCGATGGTGATGTTCTCGGGCTTGGTCTGGGTCGGGATGTTGACCGCCTTGGGCAGGGTGAGCGGCACCGTCTTCGTGATCACGGGAATCGTGATGAGGAAGATGATGAGCAGCACCAGCATCACGTCGACCAGCGGCGTGGTGTTGATGGTCGCCATCATGCCGCCGCTTGCGCTCTCGCCCACGTTCATCGACATGGTCAGCTACTCCTTAAAGAGTGCCCCGGGCCGACACGCCAGCTGCACAGACGCTCTGCGCCCGCGCGCTGGCCGGCCCGCAGGCGCTGCTTCAGCGAACGCGCGGGGCGGCCTTGGCCGCGGCCGGACGGGCGCCACCGCCGCCGACGCCACTCTCGACCTTCACGCCGCCTACCAGGTAGGCATGCAGGTCGCTGGCGAAGTTCCGCAGCGCATCCTGCAGCACCTTGTTACGGCCGAGGAGCCAGTTGTAGCCCCACACCGCCGGCACCGCCACGAACAGGCCGAGCGCCGTCATGATCAGCGCCTCGCCGACGGGTCCCGCGACCTTGTCGATGCTGGCCTGGCCGGCGATGCCGATGCCGACCAGCGCGTTCAGGATGCCCCACACCGTGCCGAACAGACCGACGAACGGCGCGGTCGATCCGACCGTCGCCAGCAGGCCGAGTCCGCCGTTCAGCTTGCTGTTCACGCCGTCGACCGCACGCTGCAGCGACATGGTGATCCACTCGTGCAGGTCGATGCGGTCGGTGAGACGGCCGTCGTGATGGGAGGCGGCGCGCAGCCCATCCTCGGCGATGCCACGGAAGTCGTCACCCTTCTTCAGGCGATCGACGCCGTCCTTGATCGAAGGCGCGTTCCAGAACTGCTTGTCGACGGACTTGGCCGACTTGCGCAGCGCCCGCTGGTCCCACAGCTTCGTGAGGATCACGTACCACGAAGCGAGCGACATGAGAAGCAGGAGAATGAGCACGGAACGGGAGACCAGGTCTCCGGACACCCACAGTGCGCTCAGGCCGTAGGGATTGTTAACGGTTACGCTCGGTTGGTTTTCCATAGTTTCCTCGAAACAAAAAAGAAGCCGCACCCTTTAAGGTGCGGCCGTGTTCATCTCAGCTGGAATTTGACGTTGTAGTTGATGCACTTGGTGACCGGCTTGCCGTCCTCGGTGGCAGGGATGTATTTGCCCGAGCCGGCCTTGGCGAGCTTCAGCGCGCCGCCGTCGAGCCGCGCGCTTCCGGGGCTCTTCACCACCGAAGGCTCTTCCGTGAGCTTGCCGTCGGGGCCGACGCACACGTGCACGGTCACGATGCCCTGCTCCTCGAGCCGGCGCGAGGCGTCCGGGTAGAACTCGTCGCTGTTGGGGAAGCTCTTGCTGAAACCGACATTGGTCCCCGGCTTGGCAGCGACCGCAACCGGCGGCGCCCTGACGACCGGGGTATTGGTGACACGGATCGCGGTGCTGTCGGTCTCGACCGGCATGTTGATCGTGACGTCGGGCGGCGGCAGCTCCACCGGCGGCCGCTCGAACTGCGGCGGCGGCGGCGGCGGCGCCTCCTCTTTCTTGGTTTCCTCGACAATGGTCGTCTGGATCGGCGGCGCGATCACCTCGATCGCTCGGCGCGCGAGGCCCGTGGCCAGCGCCCAGGCGATGAAGACATGCAGCGCGACGATCGCGACCAGCACCGCCCCGCGGCGTGTCATGAATTGGGAGTCGTGTACTAGAGCGGCCATGTGTTGTTGATTGCGCTTTTTACTTCAGCCAGAACCCAGTTGCCGGCGGGCGGACCCGCCGGTTCCCCTGAAATCTATCTGCGAACTCACTTCGTCAGGCACTCGCACGGCGGGCGTGAAATTCTCTAATCCCCCCGGACGATGCCCCGCAGTGTGCGCTGCGACGAATGCTTTCGCGAACTGTACCCGGGTGCCCCGGGGCCTGACAACTCCGACGGCTCCTCAGGAATTGCGCCGGCGCGCCTCGATCACCTCGGTAACGGCGCCTTCCGAGGCGCTGCCGACGAGGCATGCATACTTGGCCAGCACGCCGGCCCGTGCTGCGGGCCGCGGCGGCTGCCACGCCCGCCGCCGTTTGCGCAGCTCCGCCGCCGGCAGCGCCACGCGAAGCTCGCGCTTGGCCGCATCGATGGTGATGCGATCGCCGTTGCGCAGCAGGCCGATCGGGCCACCCACCACGGCCTCGGGAGACACGTGTCCCACCACGAATCCGTGGCTGCCGCCGGAGAAACGGCCGTCGGTAATCAGCGCCACCTTGCCATCCAGGCCCCGTCCGCTGATTGCACCCGTCGGACTCAGCATCTCGCGCATGCCGGGCCCTCCCCTCGGTCCCTCCTGCCGGATGACGATGACGTCTCCGGCGCGGATCTTCCCGGCGAGAATCGCCTGCGTGGCGCGCTCTTCACCGTCGAACACGCGCGCCCGTCCCTCGAAGCGCTCCCCTTCCTTGCCGGTGATCTTGGCCACGGCGCCCTCGGGGGCGAGATTGCCGTAGAGAATCACGAGGTGACCCTCCTTCTTGAGCGGGTTCGACAGCGGCCGGACAATCTCCTGCCCTTTCATGTACATGGGGGTCTTTTCGAGATTCTGCTGCACTGTCTGCCCGGTGACCGTGAGGCAGTCGCCGTGCAGGAGCCCCCCGTCGAGCAGCATCTTCATGAGCGGCTGGATGCCGCCGATCGCGACCAGCTCCGACATGAGGAAGCGGCCGCTCGGCCGAAGGTCTGCGAGCACCGGGGAACGGCGTCCGACGCGCGTGAAATCGTCGAGGGTGAGGCGCACGCCCGCGTCGCGTGCGATGGCGAGCAGGTGCAGCACGGCATTGGTCGAGCCGCCGAGAGCGGTCACGACCGCAATCGCGTTCTCGAACGCTTTGCGTGTCAGGATGTCGCGAGGCTTCAAGCCGTCACGCACGAGGCGCACCACCGCGGCGCCAGCCCGCGCGCTGTCGGAATGCTTGGCCTCGCCGACGGCGTCCTGCGCCGAGCTTCCTGGCAAGGACAAGCCCAAGGCCTCGATTGCCGAGGCCATGGTATTGGCCGTGTACATGCCGCCGCAGCTCCCCGGGCCCGGGATGGCGGTGCGTTCGATCTCCTCAAGGCCGCTCTCCGAGAGCGTACCGGCCGAGCGCGCGCCGACCGCCTCGAACACGGTGACGATGTCACGCCGCTGCGCACCGGGGCGGATCGTGCCCCCGTAGACGAACACGGCCGGGCGGTTGAGCCGCGCCATCGCCATGGCACAGCCGGGCATGTTCTTGTCGCAGCCGCCGATCGCGACGAAGCCATCGAAGCCCTCGGCACCGACCACCGCCTCGATCGAGTCCGCGATGATCTCGCGGGACACGAGCGAGTAGCGCATCCCCGGGGTCCCCATCGAGATCCCGTCGGACACGGTAATCGTATTGAACAGAACGCTCTTGCCGCCCGCGCCGTCGACTCCCGCGGCGGCCGCGTCGGCCAGCGCGCCGATGTGCATGTTGCACGGGGTCAGGTTGGCCCAGGTCGAGGCCACTCCAATCTGGGGCTTGGCGAAGTCCTCGTCGCGGAACCCCACCGCGCGCAGCATGGCGCGGGCCGGTGCCTGCTTCACTCCGTCGACGACGATGCGCGAATACGCACGCGGGTCCACAGCCTTCTTCATGACGGTGAGATTAACACCGCACCGGGTGCGCGCCTCATGGTGCGCGGGCTCAGGGTGCGCGCTTAACTCGTTGACAAGTCCGCGGTTCCTGTGCTCCCATCGGGCCAACAGGTTTGGTTCCCGTGACACCCGAAACGACAGCGCCCCTGACCCGCGCCGCGGCACCCGCCGTACGGCTGGCGCTGCTTATCGGACTGCCCGCGCTGCTGCTCCTTACGGAGCCAAGCGGTGCGGGGCACGCGAACGCCTGATCCAGCAGGCACGAGCGAGAACCAAGAGACAAGACCCCGCACCGGCAACAGCCGCTGCGGGGTTTTTTACGTTTGCAGCGCGGCCGCAGGCCGCAGGAGAGATGCGATGAGGCTTTATTCGGGTAAGGACGTCGACCGCAAGGCCCTGAAGGGGGCGCGCATCGCCATCCTCGGTTATGGCAGCCAGGGCCGCGCGCACGCGCTCAATCTCAAGGACAGCGGTTTCGACGTCGTGGTCGGGGTGCGCAAGGGTGGCGCGAGCTGGAAGAAGGCGCGCCGCGACGGCCTCGAGGTGGCCGAGCCCACCGCCGCCGCCGCGAGCGCCGACCTCATCGCCATGCTGGTGCCGGACCTGGCGCAGAAGGCGCTCTACCAGGAGATCAAGAAGGGCCTGAAGAAGGGTGCGACGCTGCTGTTCGCCCACGGATTCAACATTCACTTCAAACAGGTGAAGCCGCGTCCCGACCTCGACGTGGTGCTGATTGCGCCCAAGGGGCCGGGCGACCTGGTGCGCCGCCAGTACCAGCAGGGGCGCGGAGTCCCCTGCCTGCTGGCGGTCGCGCAGGACGCGACCGGCAAGGCGCAGGCGCGCGCCCTCGCCTACGCCCACGGCATCGGCGGCACACGCGGCGGAGTGCTCGAGACCACCTTTGCCGAAGAGACCGAGACGGATCTGTTCGGCGAGCAGGCGGTGCTGTGCGGCGGCACGACCGAGCTGGTCGTCAAGGGCTTCGAGACCCTGGTCGAGGCCGGCTATCAGCCCGAGGTCGCCTACTACGAGTGCCTGCACGAGCTGAAGCTCATCGTCGACCTGCTGCACGAGGGCGGGATCTCCAAGATGCATCAGTTCATCTCGGAGACCGCCAAGTACGGCGATCTCACCCGCGGCCCGCGCATCGTGGACGAGCGCGTCAAGAACCAGATGCGCAAGGTGCTGAAAGAGGTGCAGAGCGGCAAGTTCGCCCGACAGTGGATCAGGGAGAACGAGGCCGGCAAGGCGAACTACCAGAAGATGCTGGCCGACGACATGAACCGGCAGATCGAGAAAGTCGGCGCGTCGCTGCGGGCGCGCATGCCGTGGCTCAACGAGCGGCGGGCATGAGGGACGACACATGACCAGCAATCCCGACCGGGTCCTGATCTTCGACACCACGCTGCGCGACGGCGAGCAGTCTCCGGGCTGCAGCATGACGCAGCCGGAGAAACTGCGCGTCGCGCGCGCCCTCGCCGAGCTCGGGGTCGACGTGATCGAGGCGGGCTTCCCGGCCGCCTCGCGCGGCGACTTCGAGAGCGTGCAGGCCGTGGCGCGCGAAGTGCAGGGACCGATCATCTGCGGGCTCGCGCGCTGCAATCCCGAGGACATCGACCTCGCCGCCCGCGCGCTCAAGGACGCGCCGCGCCGGCGCATCCACGTGTTCCTCGCGACCAGCGCCATACACCGCCAATACAAGCTCAACATGGCGCAGGACGAGATCCTCAAGGCCGCGGCGGCCGGCGTCGCCCGCGCGCGCGAGCTGGCCGACGATGTCGAGTTCTCGCCCGAGGACGCCTCGCGCACCGAGCTCGAGTTCCTCGCCCAGGTGGTCGAGACCGCGATCGCCGCCGGTGCCACCACCGTCAACATCCCCGACACCGTCGGCTATACCGTGCCGGACGAGTTCGCGGAGCTGTTCCGCTACCTGCGCAAGAACGTGCGCGGGATCGACGCCATCCGCCTCTCGGTGCACTGCCACGACGACCTCGGCATGGCGGTCGCCAACAGCCTCACCGCGGTGGTCGCCGGCGCGCGCCAGATCGAGTGCACCATCAACGGCATCGGCGAGCGGGCCGGCAACTGTTCGCTCGAGGAGGTGGTGATGGCCTTGAAGACCCGGGCGGCGTTCTTCAACGTGGCGACGGGCATTCACACCCAGCGCCTCTACCCTACCTCGCGCCTGGTCTCGAGCATCACCGGCATGCCGGTGCCGCGCAACAAGGCGGTGGTCGGCGAGAACGCCTTCGCGCACGAGGCCGGGATCCACCAGCACGGCATGCTCAAGCACTACTCGACCTACGAGATCCTGCGGCCCGAGGACGTCGGCCTCACGCGCAGCCACCTGGTGCTCGGCAAGCACAGTGGCCGGCATGCGCTGCGCGAGCGGGTGCAGGCGCTCGGCTTCGAGCTCGATGAAGCCGAGTTCAACCAGCTATTCGAGGAGTTCAAGGCGCTCGCCGACCGCAAGAAAGAGCTCTACGACGGCGACATCGAGGCGCTGGTGCTGCGCGCGGAAGGCTCGGCGCAGGGACCCTGGACCCTCACCGAGCTCACCACCGAGGCGCGCAGCACGGGTGCGGCGCGCGCGCTGGTGGTACTCACCCACGCCGACGGCCGCAGCGTCGAGCACGCCGCGAGCGGCGACGGGCCGGTCGATGCCGCCTTCAAGGCCATCGAGGCCGCAACCGGCATCCGCGTAGTGCTGCGCAAGTTCGAGGTCAAGGCGGTCTCCGAGGGCGAGGACGCGCAGGGCGAGGCGCGGGTGTACGTGGAGTACAATCGCAGGACCTACCGGGGCGCCAGCGTGAGCACGAACATCGTCGAGTCCGCCACCCGGGCGTTTCTCGAGGTGATCAATCGCATCGAGCTGGCACAGACCGGGACGCGCTCGCGCGCGGCGACGCCGGCGGTGCCCGCCGCGGTCTGATCTACAGGAGTTCCCATGCCCATTCCCGCCACGCAGTTCATCTGGTTCAACGGCAAGCTGGTCCCGTGGGAGAAGGCGACCGTGCACGTGCTGTCGCACGCACTGCACTACGGTTCCTCCGTTTTCGAGGGCGAGCGTGCCTACGAGACGCCGCGGGGGGTGGCGATCTTCCGCCTGCGCGATCACACGCGGCGGCTGTTCGACTCGGCCAAGATCTACCGCATCGCGATGTCCTACTCGCCCGAGCAGATCAACGACGCCTGCCGCCAGGTGATCTCGGCCAACAACCTCAAGCGCGGCGCCTACATCCGCCCGGTCGTGTTCCGCGGCTATGGCGAGATCGGGGTGACGCCGAAGATCGACCCGCCGACGGACGTCGCGATCGCCGCCTGGGAATGGGGCAAGTACCTCGGCACCGAGGGCGAGGACGCAGGGGTCGATGCCTGCGTGTCGTCCTGGAACCGGGTGGCGCCCAACACCCTGCCGGCGCTCGCCAAGGCCGGCGGCAACTATCTCTCGAGCCAGCTGATCGGCTCGGAGGCCCGGCGCCTCGGGTTCGCCGAGGGGATCGGGCTCGCTCCCGACGGGACGCTGAGTGAGGGCTCGGGCGAGAACCTGTTCCTGGTAAAGGACGGGGTGCTGCTCACCCCGGCGCTGGCCCATTCGGTGCTCGGCGGGCTCACGCGCGACTCGGTGATCCGCCTCGCGCGCGAGCGCGGCATCGAGGTGCGCGAGATGGCGATTCCACGCGAGCTGCTCTACCTCGCGGACGAGGCGTTCTTCACCGGCACTGCGGTCGAGATCACTCCCATCCGCTCGGTCGACCGGCTGCCCGTCGGCAATGGCAAGCGCGGTCCGGTCACCGAGACGCTGCAAAACGCCTTCTTCGGCCTGTTCTCCGGGAAGACCCCGGACCGCTGGGGCTGGCTGGATTACGTCGACATGTCGGTGCCGCGCGCCGCGGCCGCCTCGGGCTGAAGGCTTGGGTCCGCGCACCCTCTTTGAAAAGGTCTGGGAACGCCACCTGGTGGCGGCCGAGACCGCCGCTACCCCGGCGGTGCTGTATGTCGATTTGCACCTGATCCACGAGGTCACCTCGCCCCAGGCGTTTGCGCTCCTGCGCGAGCGGGGACTCGGCGTGCGCCGCCCCGATCTCACGCTCGCCACCATGGATCACTCAACCCCGACCCGCACCGCCCAGGTGTTCGGCGGCGCGCCGATCACGATCGAGTCCGCCGCGCGGCAGATCCGCGAGCTCGAGGTGAACTGCGCGCAGTTCGGCGTCGAGCTCCTCGGGCTGACGAGCGAGCAGCGCGGCATCGTGCACATCATCGGCCCCGATCTCGGACTCACGCAGCCCGGCAAGACCATCGTCTGCGGCGACAGCCACACCAGCACGCACGGCGCGGTCGGCGCGCTCGCCTTCGGCATCGGCACCACGGAGGTGGCGCACGTGCTCGCCACCCAGTGCCTGCTGCAGAGGAAGCCGCGCACGCTCGCCGTCGAGGTCGACGGCACGCGGAGCGAAGGCGTCACCGCCAAGGATCTGATCCTTGCGATCATCGGCCGGCTCGGCGTCGCCGGCGGCACCGGACACGTGATCGAGTACCGCGGCGCGGCCGTGCGCGCGCTCGACATGGATGAGCGCATGACGGTCTGCAACATGTCGATCGAGGCGGGGGCGCGCGCCGGGATGATCGCGCCCGACGAGACGACCTATGCCTACCTCGCGACGCGCCCACGCGCCCCCAAGGGTGAGGCCTGGGAGCGCTCGGTGAGCGAGTGGCGCAGCCTCCCCACCGATCCGGACGCGCGTTTCGACCGCGAGCTCCAGCTCGAGGCCGGCGACATCGAGCCGATGATCACCTGGGGCACCAATCCCGGCATGGTGGTGCCGGTCACCGGCACGATTCCGCGGCAGGGGCCGGAAGGGGTGTTCGCCCGCGCCCTGAGCTACATGGGCCTCGAGCCGGGCGCGCCGATCAAGGATCAGCCGGTGAATGTCGTGTTCCTCGGCAGCTGCACCAATGCGCGCCTTTCGGATCTGCGCAGCGCCGCCCGCGTGCTGCGCGGCCGGCACATCGCGCGTGGTCTCACGATGCTGGTCGTCCCGGGCTCACAGCAGGTGAAGCGCCAGGCCGAGGCCGAGGGGCTCGACCGCGTATTTCTCGAGGCCGGCGCCGAGTGGCGCGAATCCGGCTGCTCCATGTGTCTCGGCATGAACGGCGATACGGTGGCGCGCGGGGAGTACGCCGTGAGCACCAGTAACCGCAACTTCGAAGGCCGCCAGGGCGCCGGCGCCCGCACGCTGCTCGCGAGCCCGCTGACGGCGGCGGCCTCCGCGGTGCGTGGCCGCGTCACCGACCCGCGCGAGTTGCTCTGAAACGTAAGCCGATGGAGCCGTTCACCACCTTCACTTCGCGCACCGTGCTGATGCCGGCCACGAACATCGACACCGACCAGATCATCCCGGCGCGCTTTCTCACCACCACCACACGCGCGGGGCTCGGCGCGCATCTGTTCGAGGACTGGCGCTACGACCCGCACGGCGCGCCGCGTGCCGACTTCGTTCTCAACCGCCCGGAGAGCGCCGGATGCGCGATCCTGGTCGCCGGGCGCAACTTCGGCTGCGGCTCCTCGCGCGAGCACGCGCCCTGGGCGCTGCTCGACTATGGGTTCCGCGCGGTCGTGAGCACGGAGATCGCCGATATCTTCCGCAACAACTCGCTCAAGAACGGCCTCCTGCCCATCGTCGTCGACGAGCCGACCAGCGCCTGGCTGCTGGCACATGCGGGCGCGGAGCTCACCGTCGATCTCGCCGCCGCGACTCTCGCGCTTCCGGATGGCGCCCGGGTGAGCTTTCCCATCGAGGCCTTCGCGCAGCACTGCCTGCTGAACGGCGTCGACGAGCTCGGCTATCTGCTCTCCCGCAGCCGCGAGATCGAGGCGTTCGAGCGCCGCGCATGAGAGCGCGCATCGCGGTACTGCCCGGCGATGGCATCGGGCCCGAGGTCATCGCCGGCGGCCTGCTCTGCCTGCGCGCGGTCGCCGCGCGCTTCGGCCACGAGCTCGAGCTCGAGGAGCTCCCCTTCGGCGGCGCGGCGATCGACAGCCACGGCGACCCACTGCCCACGGCGACGCTCGCCGCGTGCCGCGCGGCGGATGCGGTGCTGCTCGGGGCCATCGGCGGACCGAAGTGGTCCGCACCGGAGCGGCAGGTGCGGCCCGAGGCGGGGCTGCTGCGGCTCCGCAAGGAGCTCGGCGTCTACGCCAATCTCCGTCCGGTAAAGGTGCATCCGGCCCTCGCCGGCGCCTCGACCCTCAAGCCCGAGGTGGTCGAGGGCGTCGACCTGGTATTCGTGCGCGAGCTCACCGGCGGGATCTACTTCGGCGAGAAGTCGCGCGATGCCGCGCGCGCCACGGACCTGTGCGTGTACACCGCGGCCGAGATCGAGCGCATCGTGCGCTCCGCGGCGCGCCTCGCACGCTCGCGCCGCCGCCGCCTCACCTCGATCGACAAGGCGAACGTGCTCGAGACCTCGCGCCTGTGGCGCGCCGTGTGCCAGCGGATCATGGAGCGGGAGTTTCCGGACGTAACGCTCGAGCACCAGCTGGTGGATGCGGCGGCCATGCACCTCATCCACCGCCCGCGCGACTTCGACGTGCTGGTGACCGAGAACATGTTCGGCGACATCCTCACCGATGAGGCCTCGATGCTGGCGGGGTCCCTCGGGCTGCTGCCCTCGGCCTCCCTCGGCGAGGGACGCCGCGGCGTGTACGAGCCGATTCACGGCTCGGCGCCCGACATCGCCGGCCGCGGCATCGCCAACCCCTACGGCACAATCTATAGCGTGGCGCTGCTGCTCAAGCATTCGCTCGGCCTCGAGGCCGAGGCCGCCGCGCTCGAGCACGCCGCGGACGCGGCGCTCGGGGCCGGGGCACGCACCGTGGATCTCGTGCCCGCAGGCGCTCGCGCCTTGAGCACGCGCGAGGCCGCGGAGGCCGTCGTCAGCAGCCTGCCGCCGCGAGCCTGAGCGGCCGCGCGGGGAGCAGGCGTGCGGCGCGCGCCAGCGCCCGCGCAAGATCCTGGCGCAGATCCTCGAGAGCCTCGATGCCGATCGAGAGCCGGATGAGGCCGTCGGTGAGCCCGGCCCTGATGCGAGCCTCCGGGTCCATGGCCGCATGGGTCATGCTCGCCGGGTGCGCCACCAGGCTCTCGACGCCGCCGAGCGACTCCGCCAGCGAGAAGCAGTCGAGGTCCGAGACGAACTCGCGCACCGCCTCCTGTCCGCCCTCGAGCTCGAGAGTGATCACGGCGCCGAAGCCGCGCTGCTGACGCGCCGCCAGCGCGTGCCCAGGGTGGCTCGCGAGGCCCGGGTACCACACGCGCCGCACGCTCTCCTGCCCGTCCAGCCAGTGCGCAAGCTCGTGCGCATTGCGCGCGTGATGCTCGAGCCGGGCGTGGAGCGTCCGCAGTCCGCGCAGCGTCAGGTAGCTGTCGAACGGCGCGCCCGTGACACCCAGGCAATTCGCCCACCACACGAGCTCCTCATGCAGTGCCTGGTCGCGTGCCACCACCGCGCCGCCGACCACGTCGCTGTGGCCGTTGAGATACTTGGTGGTGGAGTGCACCACGAGATCGGCGCCGAGCGTGAGCGGCTGCTGCCAGGCGGGCGAGAGGAAGGTGTTGTCGACGACGATGAGCGCACCGCTCGCCTTGCCTAAGGCCGCGAACGCCGCGATATCCGTGATGCGCAGCAACGGGTTGCTCGGCGTCTCGATCCAGAGAAGCGCCGTCGGCGCGGTGAGGGCGGCGCGCACCGCCGCCTCGTCGCCGAAGTCGACGAATTCGACTTCGCGCTCGCCGCGGCGCCGCCAGGCGTCGAAGAGGCGATAGGTGCCGCCGTAGCAGTCGTGCGGCGCCACGATGCGCGCGCCGGCCGGCACGAGGTATCCGGTGAGGGTGACCGCGGCCATGCCGCTCGCGGTGACGACCGCGCCCGCTCCCTGCTCGAGCTCGGCGAGTGCCGCGGCCAGCAGGTCACGCGTCGGATTGCCGGAGCGCGTGTAGTCATAGGCGCGCTTCTCGCCGAAGGCGCGGAAGGCAAAGGTCGATGACAGATGCAGCGGCGGCATGACGCAGCCGGTTTCGTCGCTGCACTCGAGGCCGGCGCGCACGGTCTGCGTCACCTGGCTCACGCCGTTGGCCGCGGCGTCGCCGCCTGACAGAAGGTCGGTAATCCTGCTCATGAATGCTCCGCTCAGGTCCTCACGGCTCATCGGACACCTTGCGGAGCGTGCTGGCGCGGGGGGCGCCGGCTTGTCGCGTCCATCCTCGTCCGGGGAACCCGGGAGGCTACGCAGACCGCTCATCTATCGACCCCCGAAGGCGGGAATCGCAGGAGTTGGCACCTTTCCAGGGTGGTTAAGCCTGGCGGTTGCCCCGGCGTCTAAGGGCCTATCCCTCAGCCGGTCTCGATGAGTGGCGGCCAGTTTAGGGCGCGAGGCCCCTACCGCGCAAGCGCAGTGCGCTGATTTGTGGGCTTTTCCTCATTGCGGAGCAAGACTCGCAGCGTGCCGCTCGGCTTCGAGCGCCTCCGGGGTCCGGCCCTGCGCGTGCAGGGAGTCCGCGATCAGCCGCCAGGACGAGGCCTGCGCCGCAGGATCACCGGTCGCGAGCGTGAGCGCCTTGCGCCCCATGCTGCCGGCCTGGCCCGCGTTGCCCTCCGAAAGCTGCACCCGCCCGAGCTCGACCCATAAGAGCGGGTTGTCCGGCTCGATGCGCAGCGCCCGCTCGAGGGTTGCGCCCGCGGCCGCGTACTCGCCGCTCCCGGCCTGCGCGTGACTCTGCGCGACGAGCGCGCTCGCGGCCGGTCCGAGACGGAACTGCCGCGCCGGCGGCGCATAGGGCGGCGGCACGGGAGGCTGTGCCGGCGAGCCGCCGGGGCCCGACGGGCCCGCCGCAGTGGGGCCGGACGGAGCACCTCCCGGCAGTCGGCCGGGCCCGGCACAGGCGGCGAGAGCCAGCGCGGCCAGAACCGCCGCGAGAGCGGCGCCGCTGCGCCAAGGCACAGGCACATGTATGTGCCCGCCGCCGCAGGGTGAGCTGCGAAGCAGCGAACGCACGGCCATGGATGGCCGGGCAGGACCGCCACGCGAAGCAGGATTGCGTAGCGTGGCGGCGCGCGGCGAGCGAAAGTCGCGCCTTTCGCGAGCCGCGCGAGGGGCGCGCCAGGAATGGCGCGATCCCGAGCAATTCAAAAGTGCAGCCACTGCTCTGTGCGGTCGATGAACGTGGTGACGGGATTGCTGGTATCGGAAAAGCCGCAGCCGGGTTTCGCCGGCACTTGTGTTCCCGCGGGCACCGCGACCGTCACCCGGTCGTCGGAGCAGCCCGGCAGGACCCGCAGTCCCGTCGCGTACTCTATCTCCATATCGACGAGCCCATCGGGCATCGGCGCATTCCATGAGCTGCCGCCGAGAGCTGCCATGATGTGTGCCCACACGGGCAGCGCGCCGGCCGAGCCCGTGAAGCCGGTCGGCGCGTCGTCATCGTAGCCGACCCAGACGACCGTGAGATCGCTGCCCGAGAATCCCGCGAACCAGCTGTCGCGGTAGTCGGAGGAAGTACCGGACTTGCCGGCCACCACCAGCTCCGGCGGCAGCAACGGCCGCGCCGACCGCCCGGTGCCGCGATCCATGACCAGGGTCAGCAGCCGGTCGAGCTGGTAGACGTTCTCGGGAGTCGCGACCTGCGTCACCTGCACGGGAAAAGCCTTGAGCGCCCTGCCGTCGGTGCCGATGACCGCGCGCACCGCGCGCAGCGGGTTGCGGAATCCGCCGCTCGCGAGCCCGTTGAAAAGCTGCGCCGCCTCGAGCGGCGTGACGCTGACTGCCCCCAAGAGCATGGCCGGCACCTGCTGCGGCGCGCGCTCCAGGCCGAAACGCTGCAGTGTCTCGGCCACCTTCGGCAGGCCGACGTCGAGGCCCACGCCAACGGTGGCCAGGTTGAGCGACTCGGCGAGCGCGCGCGCCACCGGCACGGGCCCGTTGAATTCGTGCGTGAAGTTCTCGGGACGCCAGTGCTGACCGCCCGCGAGCTTCAGGTCCACCGGCTCATCCTGCACGACGGTCGCGGCGTTATAGCGGCCGCTCTCGAGCGCCGTGAGATAGACGAACGGCTTCACCAGCGAGCCCATGGCGCGGCGTGCATCGAGCGCGCGGTCGAAGCCGTCGTAGCCGACGTCGCGTCCGCCGACGATCGCGGTCACATCGCCGCTCTGCGGCGTCGTGACCACCACGGCGCCCTCGAGGGCCTCGGGCTCGGCGGCGCGCTTCCTCAGGCGGTCGAGGCGGGTGAGCTCGTGATCGAGCGCATGCTCGGCGGCATCCTGAGCACGCGGCTCGAGGCTGGTGAAGATCGAGAGCCCGGCCTCGGTCAGGTCCTCATCGCGGTAGTCACGACGGAGCGTGCGCCGCACGAAGTCGAGGTACGCGGGGTAGTAGGCCCCCGCGGGCCTCGAGGTGACCCCGAGCGGCCGCCGCTCGGCATCCGCCGCCTGCGCGGTGGTGACGACGTGCTGGTCGGCGAGCTCCTTCAGCACCAGGTCGCGCCGCGCGAGCACCCGGTCGGGGTGGCGGCGTGGATCGTAGTAGGACGGCCCGCGCACCACCGCCACGAGCAGCGCCATCTCCGACAGGTCGAGCTCACCCAAGGGCTTGCCGAAATAGAACTGGCTGGCGAGACCGAAGCCATGGATGGCGCGGTTGCCGTCCTGCCCGAGGAAGATCTCATTGATATAGGCGTTCATGAGATCGTCCTTGGTGAAGTGCGCATCGAGCGCGATCGCCATGATCGCCTCGCGGAGCTTGCGCCCGAGCGTCTGGCGCGAGGAGAGGAAATAGCTGCGCACCAGCTGCTGCGTAAGTGTGCTGCCGCCCTGCTCGATCTGGCCGGCGCGCGCATCGACCCACAGCGCGCGCAGGATCGCCTGCGGATCGACGCCGCGGTGCGAGTCGAAGCGGCGGTCCTCGACCGCCTTGAGCGCCGCCGGCAGCAGCGGCGGCACGTCGCGCGGGCTGAGCACGATGCGGTCCTCACCGTGGCTCGGAAAGATGCTGCCGATGAGCAGCGGCTCGAGGCGGATCACCGGCACATCGTGCCCGGCGGCGTCCTTCAGGCTCTCGATTCCCTGCGGGCCGGTGAGGATACTGAGCAGCCGCGCATCGCGGTTCTCGTCCGCGAAGCGCGCCGGCCGCAGCGCCACGTCGATGCGCGCGCCGTTGACGCGGTAGGTACCCGGACGGTCGAGCTGCGCGGCGACCTTGCGGTAGTGCAGCCGCTCGAGCTCGTGCACCACCTCCGGCGACGGCAGCGCCAGGCCCGCGTACAGCTCGAGCGGCGCCGCATAAACCAGCGCCGGCAGCGTCCAGCGCCGCCCCTCGAACTGATGCGTCACCAGCAGATCGAGATAGAGCACGTAGGCGGCGACGGCGATCGCCGCCGCCCCGAGCAGACGCAACGCCCAGCGTCTCAGAGGATCAGCTCCGCCGCGGGGCTGCGCAGGTTGTAGTGCGAGCTCATGGCGTGCCCGTAAGCGCCGGCGTTCGCAATGAGCAGCACGTCGCCGGCCTGCGTCGCCGGCAGCAGGCGGTCATGGCCGAGCACGTCGGCGCTCTCGCAGATGGGCCCGACGATGTTCACGGGCTCGGTGGCCGGCTCGTCGATGCGCGTCAGGTTGGCGATCTCATGGTATGAGCCATAGAGTGCCGGACGAATCAGGGAGTTCATGCCGGTCGCCACCCCGACGAAGCGCACCCCGCCCTTGTGCTTGAGCTGCGTCACCCGCGCCAGCAGCACGCCGGCGGCCGCCACCAGGTAGCGGCCCGGCTCGAGCCACACCTCGAGGCCCGGATGCTCGGCGCGCACAGCCGCGAGCAGCAGGTCGAGCTTGCCGAGATCGACCCCGGGCTGATCCGCCCGCTCGGGCACGCCGAGGCCGCCGCCCACGTCGATCACGCGCACCTCCGGGAGGCTGCGCGCCGCTCCCGCCAGCAGGCGCGCCGTGTGCTCCCAGCTGGTCACATCGAAGATGCCGCTGCCGACATGCGCCTCGAGCCCGGTGATGCGCGCCCCCGCCGCCCGCGCCGCGCGCTCGCAGGCGGAGAGCTCCGCGATCGGCACGCCGAACTTCGAGCGCGTGCCGGCGGTGCGCACGTGGCTGTGATGGCCGCGGCCGACGCCGGTGTCGAGCCGCAGGAAGATCTCCCGGCCCCGGAACAGTTCCGGCCACTCCGTGAGCGCGAAGGTATTGTCGACCGTGACGCGCACGCCGCGCTCGAGCGCCCAGGCGTACTCCCCGCGCGGCGCGAAGTTCGGCGTGTAGAGGATGCGGCGCGCCTCGACCTCCGGGCAGGCGGCCGCGAGGTACTCGACCTCGCCGCGCGAGACACACTCGAACTCGATGCCCTCCTCGAGCAGGGTGCGGAGGATCTCGCGATGCGGGTTGGCCTTCATCGAGTAGTGCACGCGGTCGAGCGACTTGAGCGAGCGCAGGGCGCGGGCGGCGGCGCGCACTGTCGCGAGGTCGTAGACATAGGCGGCCTCGCGCTCTGCGAGCACCGCGAGCAGCTCGGCGCGCCGCGTGCGCCACCACGGCGGCACGCGCGCAGCGGCCGGCGGCGCGGCCGCGAACAGCTGCTGCCAGGTGGGTCCGAAGACCTTGTCGCCGGGCACCGGGCGGATCAGCAGCTCGTGCAGCTGCCCGACCAGGCGATCGCCCTGGTCCTCGTCGACGACGAAGGTGAAGTTCAGATCGTTGGCCGCCTGGCTCACCAGGTGGATCTTCTGCTCTTCGAAGAACTCGAACGCCCCGCCGAGCTGATGCAGGATCGCCCGGATGTTGCGCCCGACCAGGCTCACCGAGGCGCATGGTCCGATCACCTGCACGCGGCACAGGTGCGAGAGATCCGCTACCAGCGCCGCCACCTGGGTATTGTCGAGAGTGTTGGCCGCCGGGTCGAGCGACACCGTCACGTTGGTTTCCGAGGTCGACACCAGGTCCACCGACAGGCCGTGCTGCTTGAACACCTGGAAGGCGTCCGCGAGGAAGCCCACCTGGTGCCACATGCCGGGGCTCTCCATCGAGATGAGCGTGATGCCCTTCTTGGTGCAGACCGCCTTGACCTGCGCGCCGCCCTCGCCGCCTTCGGCGCTGAGCACCGTGCCCTCGAGATGCGGGGCCTGCGTCGCATACACGTACAGCGGAATGCGCTGCTGCCGGGCCGGCAGGATGCAGCGCGGATGCAGCACCTTGGCGCCGCTGGTGGCGATCTCCTGCGCCTCGTCGTAGTGGAGCGCGCGCAGCAGGCGCGCCGTGGGGGTCGCGCGCGGATTGGCGCTGAACATCCCGGGCACGTCGGTCCAGATCTCGAGCCGCGCAGCGCGCAGCTTCGCCGCCAGATAGGCCGCCGAGGTGTCGGAGCCGCCGCGCCCGAGCAGCACGGTGTTGCCGGCGTCATCGCTGGCGATGAAGCCCTGGGTGATGACCACGGGAGCGAGCGCGTCCAGGCGCTCGCTGAGCGCTGCATCCGGCGCAAAGCTGCAGACGGCCGAGAGCACGCTCGCCTTCTCGGAGGCGCTGTGCCGCTCCTCCGCGCGCAGCATGGACCGGGCATCGACCCAGGCGACCGGGAGCCCGCGTGCCTTGAGGAAGCTCGCACCGATCCGGGTCGCCATGAGCTCCCCGGCCGCCATGACGCGCGCGCGCGTACGGTCGCTCACCTCGCGCACCAAAGAGATGCCCGCGGCAATCTCGCGCAGCTCCGCGAGGTGGCGCTCGACCTCCTCGCCGAGCGGTACGCCGAGCTCGGCAGCGAGGCCGCGGTGGCGCTGCTCGATGGCCTCGAGCTCCGCCTCCCAGGCCCCGCCAACGGCGGCCTCGAGCAGTCGCTCGAGGCGGTCGGTGATACCAGTCACGGCCGAGTGCACGATCAGAACGCGTGCGCCGCCGGCGGCACGCTCGGATACGACCGCCGCGATGTTGGTCCAGTTGGCGAGCGTCGACACGCTCGAGCCGCCGAACTTGAGGACGATCCAGGGTGAGGGGGTACGCGTCAAAACTCGATTCTCCGCTTCAGGCGCAGATGCACGCCGCAGCCTCACAGCTTAAGGCTGCCTCGAGTCCGGTAATGCTTGAGCTTGGAGCGGGCAGCGACGAGCGTGTTCTACTCGTCGTCGAAGTCCTGCAGGTCTTTGAGGTCTTTCTCGAGCTTCTTGTCCGCGAGCACTTCCTCGAGGCGGCTCCACGCAGCCTTGCCGCGCTTGCCCTGGTTCCGCGCGCGCTTGTCCACCCGATCGAGCATCCGGTCGTAGTCGGTGCCGTCCTCGGGGGGACTGTTCAGGAATTCCTCGTCGAGGTCGAAGCCCTCGTTGTCCCGCTCGGCCATCTTTCGGTGTAAATCCTGAATTAATTCAAAGAGTAACGTGCTGATACGGCACAGAACAAGGCGCGACTATAGCCGATTCGCGCCGCCGATCAACATTTGCCGGAATGGGGGGTCACCGCGGGGAACACAAGGGCCCCGCACGCGGCGCCAAGCGGCTTAAGCGTGGTCTGTGCCGTCCCTAATGACGACCGGCGCACCCCGGCTGAGGCCTAGGCCCTCGGCGGCGTTGTGCTCGGCCCGGGCGATCTCGACGACCCCAAAGGAGTTGACGAGGGCCAGATACTCCCCCGGCCGCGTGTCGGCGTAGGTGCGCAGCAGCCGGAAGGCATGGTTGCCGGCGTGCACCACGGGCAGGCGGAAACGCTCGATGAGCGGTGCGTCGATATTGGTGATGAGGTTACCGAAGTGGTCAATGGTGATCACGACGCCCGATACGCTCGCCGGCTCGACGGTGGGATCGTCGACCCACGAGGGAACGAGCGTGCTCGCGGGCTCGCCGAGATCGGCGGCCCGGCAGCGCCCCGCGGCCAGCTCGGCGGCGACCGGCGCGAAGATGTCGCGCCCATGGAAAGTCGCGCTCGGGTGAGCAATCCCTAACTGCGCGAGAGCCTGGGGCGTCAAGCGGGTGAGGCGCGCGTCGGGGAAACGGCTCACCACCGGCGCGAGCAGCCCGTTATCGGGCGCGAGAAACAGGTGTCCGCCCGCCTCCAGCGCGAGAATGTCGCGCGAGGTTCCGACTCCCGGATCGACCACCGCCACGTGCACCGTGCCCGCCGGGAAGAACGGGAACGCACGCGCCAGCCAGAAGCCCGCCTCCGCCGGCCAGTGCACCACGATCTCGTGCGTGAGGTCGACGATACGCGCGGCCGGGAAGCGCGTGAGGATGCAGCCCTTGATGACCCCGACGAACGGGCCCTGGTGTCCGAAGTCGGTGGTGACGGTGATGACGCCCGAGGTCGGCAAGGCTCGCTCGCTCGATGAGGCTTGAACGCTCAGCCGCCCAGGCGTCCGCGGCCCGGCATGGGGCGCGCTCCCTCCGCGCAGGCGCGGCACTTGTCGGTATAAGGAACCGCAGCGAGGCGCTCGGGCTCGATGTCGCCGCCGCACACCGAGCAGGTCGTGTAACGACCCTGCGCCAGGCGCCGCAGCGCCGCCTCGACCTGCTGCAGTTCGGCGCGGGCCGAGTGCGAGATCGCGCCGAGCACGTCGTCGTTCTCGCGCTGCGTCACCTGCTCGGCGAAGTCGGCCGACAGCGGATCCGCCTCGTGCCGCAGATCCGCGCTCGCGTCGCTCGCGCGCTGGCGCAGCTCGTCGCGCCGCTTCAGCAGCCTCTCGCGTACCGCGTCGGTTTCCACCTGAACCTCCCGCGCTCTCAGGACGCCTGCTGGCTGCGTCGCCGGTCCTCGAGCCATTTCTGCAGCTGGTCGAACGGCTCGATGAATTTAGCGACACCCTCGCGCTCGAGTTGTGCGGCCACCGCCTCGAGGTCGATGCCGAGCCGCTCGAGGCCCTCGCGGGTATCCGCCCCCTCGGCCAGGTGCCGCTCGAGGCGCAGCTCCGGGCGGCCGAGCCGCCGGTAGGCATTGATGGTCTCGAGCGGCATGGTGTTCACCGTCCCCGGCACGACCAGCTCCTCGACGTACTTGATCGGGCTGTAGCTCGGATCCTTGGTCGAGGTCGACGCCCACAGGAGCCGCTGCGGCCGTGCGCCCTGCGCACTGAGCTCCTGCCACTGCGGCGTCGCCAGCGTCGACTCGAACACCTCGTAGGCGCGCGCAGCGCAGGCGATCGCCGCCTTGCCGCGCAGGGTGCGCGCCGCGGGCTGGCCGCGCGCGGCGAGCTCGTCCAGCAGCTTGTCCACCAGAGTATCGATGCGGCTCAGGAAGAAACTCGCCACCGACGCGACGCTCCCGAGAGAGCGCCGCGCGCGCACGCGCTCGCCGAGGCCGTCCATGTAGGCCTGGACCACCGCACGATAGCGCTCCGGCGAGAACAGCAGCGTGACGTTGACGTTGATGCCTGCGGCGATGAGAGCGCGGATCACCGGCAGCCCCGCCTCGGTTCCGGGGATCTTGATGAAGGCATTCGGCAGGTCGAGGCGTGCCCAGAGGCGGCGCGCCTCGGCGAGGCTCCGCTGCGGGTCGTACGCGAGGTGCGGCGAGACCTCGAAGCTCACGAAGCCATCGGCGCCGGAGCTACCGTCATAGAGTCCGCGAAACAGTCCCGCCGCCGCGCGCACGTCGTGGATGGCGAGCTCCTCGTAGAGCGCCATCGCAGACCGGACCTTGGGCAGGAGCTGCGCGATCGGCTGTGCGTAGCGCGGGTCGGTCGTCATGGAGTTCGCGAAGATCGCCGGATTCGAGGTGACGCCGGCGATGCCGTCCTCGCTGATGAGGCGCGCAAGGCTGCCATTCTCGAGCATGCCGCGGCCGAGATCGTCGAGCCACGCGCTCTCGCCGAGCTTGCGCAACTCCAGGAGCGGATTGGGAACCGACGCGTTCATCGGAGGCTTCCGCTAGCGAGAGTAGCGCAGCTTAATTCCGCCGTCTCGCGGTTTCGGGCCGGATATGCGTAAATCCCTATAGGCATAATCCACGGGCGCGCGGAGACTTTTTTCCCTTGCAAGGAGCACCCTCATGGCGGATGTGTTCAATGGCGGAAAGCTGGCCGAGGAGCTGCGGGAGCTGGTGAGCGAGGCCGAAGCGCTGCTGCGCACCTCGACCGAGACGGTGAGCGCCGCCGGCCGCGAGCAGGCCGAGGTCACGATGGCGGATCTGCGCAAGCGGCTGACCTCGCTCGAGCGGCAGGTCAAGGCGCGTGCGCGTGACGTCGACGACTACGTGCACGACAACCCCTGGCAGGCGCTCGCGATGGCCGGCGGCGTCGCGCTGCTGCTCGGTCTCATCATGGGTCGCAGGGGATGAGCGAGAGCCCCGCGCCCGCGGGCGCGAGCTCGCCGGATCACCCGCCGCCCTCGCTGCGCGGCCTGTTGTCGGCGGCGCTCGAGGCATTGCGCACGCGGCTCGAGCTCGCGGGGGTCGAGCTCGAGATCCACCTCATCAACCTGGCGCGCACGCTGGTCTGGGTCGTGACGGCGATCCTGTGCGCCCTGCTGGCGCTGGCCTTCGGCGTCGTGGCACTGATCGCGGCATTGTGGGACTCCCATCGGGTCGTCGGCTTGCTGGCCGGCGGGCTGGTCTTCGTGCTGCTCGGCGCGCTGTGCGCATATATCGGTGCGCGCATCTTCCACCGCGGCCGGGGAATTCTCGCTTCTTCGGTCGAGCAGCTCGACCGCGACCAGCGCCGGGCGCGTGGGCCATGAGCCGCCTGAGACAGCTCGAGGCGCGGCGGCGCGTGCTGCTCGAGCGCTGCGACGAGCAGCGCGAGGAGCTCGCGGCACGACTCGATGCCTTCAGTCCCGCCACGCTGCTGCAAGGCGCCGGCATCGCCCAGCTGCGACATCCGCTCGTCTGGACGGCGCTCGCCGCCATGCTGCTCTTCGGACGCACGCGCAAGGCGCTGAAGGTCATCCTGTGGATGCGCGGCGCGCTCGCCTTCGCGCGGCGCGCCACGCGTCTGCTCCGCCGTTTGAGCGAGCTGCGCGCGGCGCGCGCGGAAGACTAGTTACCCATTGGTCGGCGCGAGTGACCCGCGCGGCATGAATCCGTTGTCGAGGCACATGGATGTGCCCGCCGCCGCAGGCGGCGGGCGGCGCGCCGCCGCGAGCATCGTGACAGGATGTCCGATGCGAGCTTTTACTAGCGCTTCACGGCGGCTTCGGAGCCGGCCTCGGGTGCGGTGGCAAGCCGCGCGGATGCGCCGGCATCTGCCGCAGGTCCAGTGGGCGCCGGGGGCGCACCGAGGGTCGCCGCGAGCCCGACCACGGTGGGAATTCCGTCCGCCGCCTGCAGGGTCTTGCGCGCGAGATCCCAGTGGATCGCCGCCACGCTGTCGCCGAGGGCCTGGTCGAGGAGCCTGGAGAGCAGCTCGAGATCCGGCTCGACGCTCTGGCCTTCGTCATCCACCGGCGGGTGCGCCTCGAGCAGCAGCTCCCCGTCCACCCACGCCACCTTCACCGGCTCGTTCACCAGCCACACCTTGGTGCCATCGGCGATTAGCGGGAAGAGCGCGGCGACGTCCTCGGGGTACATGCGGATGCAGCCGTGCGTCACCGACATGCCGACCGCGGTCGGGTTGTTGGTGCCGTGGATCATGTACTCGCCGTTGCCGGCCGCGAGCCGCAGCGCGAAGGCGCCGAGCGGGTTGTCGGGACCCGCGGGCACCACCTTCGGCAACGGATCGCCATTGGCGGCGTGCTCCTTGCGAATCGACTCGGGCGGATACCAGGCGGGATTGCGGATCTTGGCGATGACGCGCGTCTCGCCGAGCGGCGTGCGCCAGTCCATCTTGCCGATGCTGATCGGATAGGTGATGACCACACGCTGCTCGTGCGGGTTGTGCGGCTTCGGGTAGTAGTAGAGGCGGTGCTCGGGCAGATTGACGACGATGCCCTCACGCGGACCCGTGGGGAGAATGCGCCGGCCCGGCAGCACGATGCGTTTGCCGTCGCCGGGCAGCCAGACATCCACGCCCGGATTGGCGCGGATGATCTCGTAGTAGCCGAGGCTGTACTTGTGCGCGAGGTCGGGCAGCGTGTCCTGGTACACCGCGGTGACGGCCTCGTCCGTGCCCACCACCGCCGAGCCATCGGCCGGCAGCGGGTAGACGCTCGCTGCGGCAGTCGCCGACAGGCAAAGCGCGCACGCGACGCCCACGGCCCCCCAGGCCCTGCTGCGCCTGATGATGCACTGCGTCATAAACTCCATCAGATTGATTTTACTACAGAAACTCATTCATTTACGACCCCGGACCTTGGGCTCCGGGGATTCCTTTAGCATCAGGCGGTGAGGCAGTTTACCAAGCCGGCGCGCGCTTTCTTCGAACGCAGCGCACTGAATGTCGCGCGCGATCTCATCGGCATGCATCTGGTGCACGACGACGGCGCCACCGTGCGCCGCGGCCGCATCGTGGAGACGGAAGCGTATCTCGGGCCGCGTGATCGCGCGGCGCATTCCTCACGCGGCCGGACCGCGCGCACCGAAGTGATGTTCGGTCCCGCGGGACATGCCTATGTCTACTTCATCTACGGCTTCTGGAATTGTCTCAACGTGGTGACGGCACCGGAGGGAGTCCCGCACGCCGTGCTGCTGCGGGCCGTGGAACCGCTCGACGGAATCACGGACAAAACCTGGGGGCCCGGCCTCTTGTGCCGCGCCATGCATGTCGACCGGCGGCTGAACGGCGCCGATCTGCTGGGGCGGGAACTGTGGATCGAGCGCCCGCGCCGCGCGCCCAAGGTCGCACTCGGGCGCAGCACGCGCATCGGCGTCGACTATGCCGGCGAGTGGGCACAGCGTCCCTGGAGGTTCTTCGACCGCGCTTCGTGCTACGTTTCCACCATCCGACGGAGACCTACCGAATGCCGACCCGCATCCGCTTCCTGACTGTCACCATGTTATGTCTGGCCGCCGCGGCGCTCACCCTGAGCGCACCGGCCCGGGCGCAGCTCGTGGAGGGCAAAGACTATCGGCCGCTGACCCCGCCCCGACCCACCTCGAGCCCGGGGAAGGTCGAGGTCGTGGAATTCTTCTCCTACGCCTGTCCGCACTGCGCCAAGTTCAACCCGCTGGTCAGCGCCTGGGTCGCAAAGCAGCCCAAGGACGTCGCCTTCAAGCGCGTGGCGGTGAGCTATGGCCGGCCGCCGTGGATGAATCTCTCGCGCACCTACTACGCGCTCGAATCGACCGGGGACCTGAAGAAGCTCGATGCGGCGCTGTTCCGCGCCATTCACGACGATCACCAGAATCTCTTCGACGAGCAGTCGATCGCCGACTGGGTCGGCAAGGAGGGAGGCGATGCCACCCGATTCGCGAACGCCTACGTCTCCTTCGGCGTCAACAACCAGACCGTGCAGGCCGACCAGATGGCCGAGGACTTCGGGATCGATGCGATCCCGACGCTCGCGGTCAACGGCCGTTACGTCGTCATCAGCCCGACCCAGGCGGCCGACGAGGAGCAGACGTTCAGGGAGCTGCTGGTGCTCACCGACAAGGTGATCGCGATGGCGCGTGCCGCCGCGCCGCGCACGGCGGCGCCGGCCGCCGGCAAGGCGCCGGCGACCAGGGGACCCTAGGCACGCGCCTCAGCGCTTGGTCTCCTCGGCGCGGGCCAGCTCGAGCAGCTGGCTCCCCTCGGGCACCCGGTCGCCGCGGCGGAAGTGAATGGCCTGCACGGTGCCGGCGTAGGGCGCGCTGATGGTGTGCTCCATCTTCATCGCTTCGATCACCATCAGCACTTCGCCCGCGGCCACCTTGTGGCCCACCGATACCGGCACCGAGACGACCACTCCCGGGAGCGGGGTCGTGAGGCCGCCCGTGGTGGCACTCGCGGTGAACTCCCGGGTGCGCGGATCCTCGAGGAGAAAATCGTACTGCGCGTCCTCTTCCCAGAGCGTGAGCTGCGCGCCTTCGACGCGGCAGCGGGCGCGGCGCCGCCGGTCGACGAGGCGCGCGGCAATCGTGCCCACGCCGCGGTGATCAGCGCAATAGCCGACGTCCGCCACCTGAAGGAGTGTGCGTCCGTCGACGGTCGCCGCCGCCGGCCTGCCCGCCGTGAAGCCGAGCTCGATCGTGTGGGCGTGACCCTTCCACGACAGCGTGTAGCTGACCGCCGCCGGAACATTCGGTGTGAAGCCGTCGCGCGCCGCCCAGGGACTCAAGTCGGCGGTGGAAGGCGCAGAGTGCACGGCGAGCGCCGCAAGGATGAGCGTCTCGGGCGCCACGGCGGCGGCAGCCGCGAATTCCCCGGCGCCCTTGTCGAGGAGGGCGATGTTGTGGCGCACCTCGAGAAAGCGCCGCGAGCGCAGCACGCGCGCCAGCCAGCGCTCGTTGGTATGGACGCCGGCGCTGAAGGTCTCGTTGAGCGCGTCCGCCAGCCGCCCGGCGGCCAGTGTGCGCTCGGGGGCCCAGGCGATCACCTTGCCGAGCAGCGAGTCGTAGCAGTCGGGGACGACATCGCCACTCACGAACCCGGCATCGACGCGCACCGACTCGAGCGCCGGCCATTCCATCAGCGCCAGGCGTCCGGCGCTTGGGAGGAAATTGCGCTCCGGATCCTCGGCGCACACGCGTGCCTCGATGGCATGGCCGCTGATGAGCACCTCATCCTGCGAGAGTGGCAGCGGCTCCCCGCCCGCGACCCGCAGCTGCCACTCGACCAGATCGAGCCCGGTGACGGCCTCGGTGACGGTGTGCTCGACCTGCAGCCGCGTATTCATCTCCATGAAGTAGAACTCGCGCCCGTCGTAGAGGAACTCGACCGTGCCGGCGCTCACGTAGCCGATCTCGCGCGCCACCACCAGTGCCGCGGCGCGCAGCCGCGCGCGCACTGCGTCCGGGACGTTGGGCGCCGGCGCCTCTTCGATGAGCTTCTGGTGACGCCGCTGTGCCGAGCAGTCGCGATCGCCGAGGTGCACGAAGTTGCCGTGCCGGTCGCCGAACACCTGGACCTCGAGATGGCGCGGCGTGGGCAGGAACCGCTCGAGCAGCAGCGCGCCGTCGCCGAAGGCGCTCTCGGCGAGGCGCCGCGCCGCGGCGAGCCCGGCGGTGAGCTCGGACTCCTGCCGCACGATCTGCATGCCTTTGCCGCCGCCGCCGGCGGCCGGCTTGATGATGAGCGGCAGCCCGACCGTGTGCGCCGCGGCGGCGAGCTGCTTCAGGTCCTGGTCCGGTCCCGCATAGCCCGGCAGTACCGGGACGCCCGCCTCACGCATGCGGTTCTTGGCGACGATCTTCGAGCCCATCGCGGCGATCGCCGCCGCCGGCGGGCCGACGAAGGTGATACCGACGTCCGAGCAGGCCTGGGCGAACTGGGCATTCTCGGAGAGAAAGCCGTAACCGGGGTGAATCGCGTCGGCGCCGCAGGCGTGCGCTGCGCCGATGATCCGCTCGATGTCGAGGTAGCTCTCGCGCGCCGGCGCCGGGCCGATCCACAGCGCCTCGTCCGCCTCGCGCACATGACGCGCGCGCGCGTCCGCATCCGAGAACACCGCGACCGTGCGCCAGCCGAGACGGCGCGCGCTGCGGAAGATGCGGCAGGCGATCTCGCCGCGATTTGCGACCAGCAGCGTCTTCACTTCGGTCACATCCGGTACACGCCAAAACGCGCCGCCTCGAGCGGCGCGTGGCGCACCGCGGCGAGCGACAGCGCCAGCACCCGGCGCGTGTCGGCGGGATCGATCACCCCGTCGTCCCACAGCCGCGCCGAGGAATAGTACGGGTGCCCCTGGCGCTCGTACTGCTCGCGGATCGGCGTTTTAAACGAATCCTCCGCCGCCGTGGGCCACTGCTCGCCGGCACGCGCCATCTGATCGCGCTTCACGGTGGCGAGCACGCTGGCCGCCTGCTCCCCGCCCATGACCGAGATGCGCGCGTTCGGCCACTGAAACAGCAGCCGGGGCTCGTAGGCGCGGCCGCACATGGCGTAGTTGCCGGCCCCGTAGCTGCCGCCGACGATCACCGTGAGCTTGGGCACCGGCGCGCAGGCGACGGCGGTGACGAGCTTGGCGCCGTCCTTGGCGATGCCGCCGGCTTCCGCCCGCCGCCCCACCATGAAGCCGGTGATGTTCTGCAGGAAGAGCAGCGGGATCCCCTCGCGTGAGCACAGCTCGATGAAGTGCGTGCCCTTGAGCGCGCTCTCGGAGAACAGCACGCCGTTGTTGGCGAGGATGCCTACGGGAAAGCCGCCGAGGTGCGCGAAGCCGCAGACCAGCGTCGTGCCGTACAGCTCCTTGAACTCATCGAGCTCGGAGTCGTCAGTGAGCCGCGCGATCACCTCGCGCACGTCGTAGGGCTTACGCAGGCTCGCCGGCACCACCCCGTAGAGCTCGGCGGGGTCGTAGCGCGGCTCGCGCGCGGCCTGGGGCGGCGCGCTGGCGGCGGCGGGCTTGAGCCGCGCCACGATGCGCCGCGCGATGGCGAGCGCGTGGGTATCGTTCTCGGCGTAGTGATCGCACACCCCGGACTCGCGGCAATGGACGTCGGCTCCCCCCAAGGTCTCGGCGTCGATATCCTCGCCGGTCGCGGCCTTGACCAGCGGCGGGCCGCCGAGAAACACCCGCCCCTGGTTGCGCACGATGACGTTCTCGTCCGACATCGCCGGCACGTAAGCGCCGCCGGCGGTGCACGAGCCGTGCACCACGGAGATCTGCGCGATGCCGAGCCCCGAGAGCGTCGCCTGGTTGTAGAAGATGCGGCCGAAGTGCTCGCGGTCCGGGAACACCTCGTCCTGCGCCGGCAGGAACGCCCCGCCGGATTCGACCAGGTAGACGCAGGGCAGTCGGTTGTCGCGCGCGATCTGCTGGGCGCGCAGGTGCTTCTTCACGGTGATGGGGTAGTAGGTGCCGCCCTTGACGGTCGGGTCATTGGCGACGATCACGCATTCGCGCCCCCCTACCCGGCCGATGCCGGTGACGATCCCGGCGCAGGCGATGTCGCCGCCGTACATGCCGTGCGCGGCGAGCTGCGAGAGCTCGAGAAAGGGGCTGCCGGTGTCGAGCAGCACGCGCACCCGCTCGCGCGCCGAGAGTTTGCCCGCCGCCCGGTGCTTGTCGACGGCGGCCTTCGAGCCCCCGCGGGCGGCGCGCGCCACCTCGCGGCGCAGGTCCTCACTCAGAGCGCGCATGGCGCGCTCGTTGTCATGGAATTCCTGGGATTGGGGGTCGACCCGGGTGGCGATGCGGGGCATGGGTACTTGCCATGATTGCCGGTTTGTCCGACAATCATACGATCTGGTCCGAGGAGAAGGCAAGCCCACATGAACCCGCTCGACTGCACCGACAGCGACTTCGGCCTGGGGGCCGAGCTCGAGGAGATCCGCCGCGAGGTGCGGCGCTTCGCCACGGAGCAGATCGCCCCGCGCGCCGCCGACATCGACCGCAGCAACGAATTCCCCCGCGACCTGTGGCCCGCCCTCGGCGCGCAGGGGCTGCTCGGCATCACCGTGGCCGAGCGCTTCGGCGGCGCGAACTTAGGGTACCTCGCCCACGTCATCGTCATGGAGGAGATCTCGCGCGCCTCGGGGGCCGTGGGCCTCTCCTACGGCGCCCACTCGAACCTGTGCGTGAACCAGCTGCGCCTCAATGCCAGCGAGGAGCAATGCCAGCGCTATCTCCCCAGGCTCGTTTCCGGCGAGCACGTCGGCGCGCTCGCCATGTCGGAGCCCGGCTCGGGCTCGGACGTGGTCTCGATGCAGCTGCGCGCCGAGAGGCGCGGCGATTCCTGGGTGCTGAACGGCCGCAAGATGTGGATCACCAACGGCCCGGATGCCGACGTCGTCATGGTGTACGCCAAGACCAACCCGGCGGCCGGCTCCCGCGGCATTACCGCCTTCATCGTCGAGCGCGGCACCCCGGGCTTCAGCAGCGCCCAAAAGCTCGACAAGCTCGGCATGCGCGGCTCCAGCACCTCGGAGCTGGTGTTCGATGACTGCCGCATCCCCGCCGCCAATCTGGTCGGCGCCGAGAACGGCGGCGTGCGCGTCCTGATGAGCGGACTCGACTACGAGCGCGTGGTGCTCGCCGGCGGCTCGCTCGGCCTGCACGCCGCGGCGCTCGATGTGGTGCTGCCCTATGTGCGCGAGCGCCGGCAGTTCGGGCAGCCGATCGGCAGCTTCGAGCTCATGCAGGGCAAGATCGCCGACATGTACGCCTCGCTCAATGCCGCGCGTGCCTATGTCTACTCGGTGGCGCGCGCCTGCGATGCGCGCACCGTGCGGCGGCGGGATGCCGCGAGCTGCATCCTGTTTGCCGCCGAGCGCGCCACGGCGGCCGGCCTCGACGCCATTCAGGCCCTGGGCGGCAACGGCTATATCAACGACTACCCGGCCGGGAGGCTGCTGCGCGATGCCAAGCTCTACGAAATCGGCGCCGGCACCCAGGAGATCCGCCGCATGCTGATCGGCCGCGAGCTGTTCGAGGCGGCGGCGTGAGCGTCGAGTTCGCGCCGCTCAACCTCGAGCCCGCCTACCGCAAGGTCGCGGCGCGGATCGGCGAGCGCATCCTGGCGCGCGAGCTGCGCGAGGGCGAGCGGCTGCCGTCCGAGACCGAGCTGGCGCGGCAGTTCGGCGTCAACCGCTCGACGGTGCGCGAGGCGCTGCGCGAGCTCGAGAGCCGCGGCCTGGTGCAGCGACGGCCCGGCTCGAAGCTCATGTCGGTGAGCCGCCCGCACCACGAGGCGGTGGCCGCCGGCGTGAGCCACGCGCTGCTGCTGCACGACGTGACGGTGCGCAACGTCTGGGAGGCGCTCACCATCCTCGAGCCGCCGCTCGCCGAGGCAGCCGCGCGCAACCGCTCGGCCTCCGACCTCGAGTGCATCACGGCCGCCGCGGACGCCTTCGGCGCGCAGCACGCCAGCGCGAGCCAGGCGGTGCACTCAACCGCCGAGTTCTTCCGCTGCATCGGCCGCGCCACTCACAACCCGGTGCTGGGGCTGGCGCAGGAGCCGCTGCTGCAGCTGCTCGAGCCCTCGCTCGGTGTCATGATCGACAAGGTGCCGCAGGCGCGCGCGCGCATCGCCACCGCGCAGCGGCGCCTCGCCGAGGCGCTCGCGGCACGAGCGCCGGAGGCGGCGCACCAGTGGATGGCGCGGCACATCCGCGATTTCAGGAAGGGCTATGAGCTCGCCGGGATCGACCTCGAGCTGCGGGTAACGGCGGCCTGAGCCTCGGTGCGGCCGGGCCGCTACGCCGGGCATGTGACGCACTTCACGTCCTCGCCGGGTGCCGAAACCTTCACATTGCCAGAAGCTTGCAACGGGTATGCTGCGCCCCGACCTTGCGCACCAACGCCCTCCTCGTCCCAAGGAGTCGTCCGATGCTCGCCTTACTGGTCGTGTCGTTTCTCTTCATCGCCGTGATCGGCTACTTCATCGGCGCCTACAACGGCCTGGTGCAGGTGCGCGCCGCGGTGAAGCTCGCCTGGTCCAACATCGACGTGCTGCTGGTGCAGCGCCACGACGAGCTGCCGAAGCTGGTCGAAGTCTGCAAGCAGTACATGCAGTACGAGCCGGGCGCGCTGGAGCGCGTCATGCGCGCCCGCGCCGGCGTCGACGCCGCGCGCAGCTCCGGCAACGTCGCCTCACTCGGGCCGGCGGAGCGTGAGCTGCGGACCGGCCTCTCGGGACTGTACGCGGTCGCCGAGAACTACCCCGAGCTCAAGGCCAACGAGGCGTTCCGCCACCTGCAGGACCGCATCAGCGGCCTCGAGACCGCGATCGCGGACCGCCGCGAGGTCTACAACGACGCCGTCAACACCAACAACGTGCGCATCGCCTCGTTCCCGGGTGTGTTGATCGCCGGCCTCGGCAATTTCCCGGAAGCACAGCTGCTGCACTTCCAGACGGACGAGAAGTCGGACGTCGACCTGAAGGCGG
Organism: Steroidobacteraceae bacterium; assembly: GCA_035624075.1. Classification (GTDB taxonomy): domain Bacteria; phylum Pseudomonadota; class Gammaproteobacteria; order Steroidobacterales; family Steroidobacteraceae; genus 13-2-20CM-66-19. The sequence goes on from DASPSF010000115.1 coordinate 33,747, forward strand.
CGTTCTCGCGCTGAGCGGCACGCTGCCCGCGTGGTCACCCACGTGCAGAACCCGGCGGTGATCGCCGCCATCGCCGGCGCGGGCGCGGTACTGTGCCTGTGGGGGTTCTTCCGTCGCCTGCGTCGCGACCGGCTGCTCGCCGACACGCCGCTGGTGCACATCCGCTCCGCCGCGCAGGGCTACGTGAAGCTGGCCGGGCACGCTCAGCCCGCGACCGCGGTGCCCACGGTGGCGCCGCTCAGCGGACGCGCGTGCGTGTGGTGGAACTTCAAGGTGGCCGAGCAGCAGCGCGACTCGCGCGGCCGCGTCGAGTGGCGGACGGTCGAGAGCGCGGCCAGCGTCGAGCTGTTCGTGCTCGCCGACGACGATGCCTCGTGCCTGGTCGGGCCGGTGAGGGCCGAGGTCACCCCCTCGCGGGCCAACACCTGGTACGGCAACACCTCACGTCCGATGTCAGGGCCGCCGCCGGTCAACACCGCGCTCCTCATGGGTCCTTACCGCTACACCGAGCAGCTGCTCGACGTGGGTGCGCAGGTCTGCGTGCTGGGCGAGCTGCGCTCGCACTCCGAGACCGGCGATGTGGCGGCCGCCACCGCCGCCAGGCTGCACGAATGGAAGCAGGATCAGCAAGGGCTGCTGGCGCGCTTCGATGCCGACCACGACGGGCACTTGAGCGCCGTGGAGTGGGAACAGGCGCGCCAGGCGGCCGCCCGCGAATGCGAGCAGCAGGAGCTGCAATCCAACATCGCACGCATCAGCGTGGTCTCCGAGCCGGCCGACGGCCGGCCATTTCTCATCTCGCCGCTCGGCCCCGAGCGCATGGAGAAGCGCGAGCGGCGCATGGCATGGCTCTACTTCGCGCTCGGCCTGCTGTGCGTGTGGGTGTGCGCCTGGGCGCTCACGCAGGCGCGACTCGGATACTGACGCTCATAACCCGCGCTTCTGAGGCCATGAGTATAAATACGCAGAGCGCGCGCGCCGGGGCCGGCTAACATCTGCTGCGCCTGGCAACATGTGGAGGTAGAGAGTCTTGGCAGCAGTCATCGGCAGCGAGCGCGTGCTCGCCGTGCATCACTGGACCGATACGCAATTCTCCTTCACCACCACGCGTGATCGCGGGCTGCGTTTCGAGAACGGCCAGTTCGTCATGGTGGGCCTGCCGGTCGAGGGGCGGCCGTTACTGCGCGCCTACAGCATTGCCAGCCCCAACTACGAGGAACACCTCGACTTTCTCAGCATCAAGGTCCCCGACGGGCCGCTCACCTCCAAGCTGCAGCACGTGCGTCCGGGCGACATCGTGCTCGTGAGCCGCAAGCCCACCGGAACCCTGGTGCTGCCGGACCTGAATCCGGGCAAGCGCCTCTACCTCCTCAGCACCGGCACCGGCGCCGCACCGTTCCTGAGCCTGATCGGCGACCCGGAGACCTACGAGCGTTTCGAGACCGTGGTGCTGGTCCACGGGGTGCGCTGGGCGCGCGAGACCGACGTGGTGCGCAGTCGCATCGAGAGACTCAAGAGGCACGAGCACCTCGGGCCGCTGGTGAGCGCGCAGCTGCGCTACTACCCGACCGTCACCCGCGAGCCCTACGTGCACCGCGGCCGCCTGACGACGCTGCTCGAGTCCGGGCGGCTGACGCGCGACCTCGATCTGCCGCCGCTCGATCCGGCGACCGACCGCGTGATGGTCTGCGGCAGTGCCGCGATGCTGAGCGACACCTCCAAACTCCTCGACGCGCGCGGCTTTCACATCTCGCCGCGGAGCGGCGAGCCGGGCGATTACGTCATCGAGCGCGCCTTCGTCACCCGCTAATGACCGCCCTCCACCAGTAGCCCGGCATCGGCGAGCGCCTGTGCCAGCGCCGCCTCGATGCGCGCCGCCTCCGCGCGCGCCAGGTGCTGCAGGTGCAGCGTCGGGCCGGTGAGCACTTCGAGACCGCGCTTCAGCACGCTGCCGGCGGCATGTATCCCGGCCTTGTGCTGGTCGAAGCGCTCTGCGGGCGTGTAATGGCTCATCCCCACGTACACCCCGTACGGCCCCCTGTTCCGGTCGGCGAAGTCGAGCAGGACCAGGTAGAGGTTGCTGCGGCCGCGGCGGGCGGGGCGAAAGCCGAGTGCCGCCTCATAAGCGGCCGGCAGCCACTCGATGTAGCGCATCGGCAGCCACTCGGGCACCGAAGCGGCCGCGCGCCGCCACAGCGCCTCGAGCGCCGCCTCGATCCGCGCCGCGAACTCCCCGCGCATCCACAGCTCGTGAATGCAGTGCGCCCCCATCAGGCCGTCGCGCGAGCGCAGCGCCGCCTCGAGCAGCGCCGCAACCTCGGTGACGGTCGCCGTCGCCAGCGGTCGAGCCGCCGGAGGCAGTCCCGCATCGAAGGCGCGCCCGCCGCCTGTCACGCGGGCGCCGGCCGTGACGCCCGCGCGTTGACGCGCGCGGCGAGCAGCCAGATGAGGCCGCTGACCGCGATCGCCGCCGGCACGATGAGCACCGCCTGGCCGAGCGAGCTCAGGTCCGAGATGCGGCCGATGATCACCGGCGAGGGGACATCGCCCAGCAGGTGAATCGCGAACATGCTGAGTGCCACCGCAGAGGCGCGCTCGAACGGTGCGGCCAGGTTGACGATCGCCGCGTTGATCGGCCCGGTCGACATGAAGAGCAGCAGCTCCGCGAGGATGATCGCCGGGTAGTAGACCGCGGGCGCCGGCGCGGTGAGCGCCAGCAAGGCGCACGGCACGGCGAGCAGCGTGCTGAGGCCCGAGAACCACAGATAGGCCTGGCGCGAGTACTTGAGCAGGTAGTCTCCGAGCCAGCCACCGGCGAAGGTGCCGATGAAGCCGGTCGCGATCACGATCTCGCCGAAGCCGGTGGTGGCCTTGTCGAGCGGCACGTGCCGCACCCGCTCGAGGAAGGATGGCATCCAGAAGGCGAGTCCGCCGAGCGCAAAGGTGTAAGCCGCGTACCCCAGCACCACCACCATGAACGGCCAGCGGCGCAGCAACGCGAGGTAGAGCGCCAACGGCCCCTGCCCCGGCTCGGGCACCGGACCGCGGCGCGCGGCCTCGTCCTGTACGCCGCGCGGGGGATCGGGCAGGCGCAGCACCAGCAGCGCAAGCAGCAGCCCCGGCACTCCGCCGACGAAGAATGCCGCGCGCCAGCCGAAGTGCGCGCTCACCTGCCCGCCGACGATGTAGCCGAGCGCGGTGCCGACGTAGATCGCCATGTTGAGCACCGCGAGCACCCGGCCGCGCCGCTCGCTCGGGAAGCAGTCCGCCAGCAGTGCCGGCGCGATCGCGACGTAGGCGGCCTCGCCGACCCCCACCACCGCGCGCCCGGCGAGCAGCTGCGGATAGCTTTGCGCGAACCCCGAGAGAAAGGTCGCCAGGCTCCACACCAGCACGCCGATCGCCATTGGGCGGGTGCGCGAGCCGAGATCGCCCCACGAGCCGAAGGCCGGCGCCGCTACCATGTACACCAGCAGGAACGCCGGCATGAGCCAGCCGAGCTGTGCGTCGCTCAACGCCATCGCGGACTTCAGGCTCGGCGCGATCGCCGACACCACGTAGCGGTCGAGGTAGTTGACCAGATTGATCGCGGTCAATACGCCGAGCGCCCAGAGCGCCGCTCGCCGGGTCGGGATCATGCACGCTAGCGTATCAGGCCGGCGCGAGCTTGAGGCGCTCGAGGTACTGCCGCACCGGATCCCGGAAGCCCTCGCTGCTGGTGACCGTCGTGCCGCCGCCGCACACCAGGATGAAGTCGCCGCGCGGCGTGCGGCTGATCTCCTTCACGTGGCTCATGTTGACGAGACAGGAGCGGCTGATGCGCAGCATCGGCTGCGCCTGGAAGGAACGCTCGGCCTGCTGCAGCGTGCTGCGCGCGTGGAACACCTCACGGCCGATGGTGAGGCGCACGTAGTTGCGGTCGGCTTCGACCACCTCCACCTGCGCCACGTCCAGCATGTGCATGCGGCTGCCCGCCTCGGCCAGCACGCGCGGCTGCAGGTCGCGGGCGCGCGCGCCGCGCTCCAGCTGCTCGAGCAGCGATTCGAGCGCGTGCTGGCGGTCGGCGCTGCTCTCCTCGCGCCGGCGGCGTACGCGCGCCGCGGTGGCCCGAAAGCGCGCGTCGTCGAAGGGCTTGAGCAGGTAGTCGACCGCGCTCACCTCGAAGGCCTCGAGCGCATAGTGGTCGTAGGCGGTCACGAACACGATCAGCGGCAGCGTGGCCGGATCGAGAGCGCGCGCCAGCGCCATCCCGGTCATCGAGTCCATCTGGATATCGAGGAACAGCACCTGCGGCGGGTGCGCGCGGATCGCCTCGAGCGCCGTGCGGCTGTCGCCGAATTCCCCGACGACGTTCAGGTCGCCTTCGCGCTCGCAGCACTCGCGCACCGTGCGCCGCGCCGCCGGCTCGTCGTCGACGATGATGACATCCATCACTGATCGGCGTCCGGTGGCCCGCGCAGCGCCGCATCCGGCCCGTCGCGCAGCAGCGGCATGCGGATCTCCGCCACCCACTGGTGATCATCGCCGGGCCCGGCCGTGAAGCTGGCGCGCTCGCCGAACTGCACCGCGAGCCGCTCGCGCACGTTGGCGAGGCCGATCCCCGGCCCGTGCAGGCCGTGCCACGATGCGGCGAGGTTGTTGAGAACCCGCAGCACCAGCGTCTCGCCCACGACGCTCGCCTCCACCCGCACGCTGACCGGCCCTTCGTGGCCGCCGAGCCCGTGCACCACCGCGTTCTCGACCAGCGGCTGCAGGATCAGGCTCGGCACCCAGGCGAGCGGCGCCGCATCGCGCGGCGGCACCGCGACGCTCAGCCGGTCGGCGAACCGCCGCTGCTGCAGCTGCAGGTACAGCTGCACGAACTGCAGCTCGTCGCCGAGGCGCGAGAACTCCTGCTCCCCCGCCGTCAGCAGCCGGCGCAGCAGGTCGCCGAGCTGCACCACCATCGACTGTGCGGCCGGCGGATCCCAGGCGATCTGGCCGCGGATGGTGTGCAGCAGGTTGAAGAGCGTGTGCGGCGAGAGCTGCATGCGCAGCGCCGCGAGGTGCGCCGCGGTCAGCGCGCGCTCGAGCGCGGAGGAGCGCAGCTGCGAGTCGCGCAGACGCTGATAGAAACCGAAGCTGGTGATGAGCGCCAGGCCGAAACCGTAAGTGACCAGGAAGCTGGTGGCGCTCGCGATCCAGGTCGGCACCGCGGGACCGGCGAGGAACTCGGCCCAGTTCTCGTAGCTCTGCCCGTTCGGATGCGTGACGCCGAGCGTGCCGTGCCATTCACCCATGACCATCTCGCCGAGCACCAGTGCCGGGGCGGCCAGCACCGCGAAGCCGAGCGCGCAGGAGAGCTGGATGGGGAGCGTGCGCCACAGTGGCCGCCAGCCGATGCGCAGCGACGTCCAGGCGCACAGGATGAAGATGGGATAGAGGATCAGGTGCTGCACCAGGCGTGCGTCCCAGGGGGCGAAGAAGTCGGTGACGCTGAACGACTTCAGGCTCTCGCCCATGGTGTTGGCGTACATGAGGTTCGAGAGCGCGACGTAGGTCCAGAACCCGGTGAGCACCGCGAGCTGTGGCCAGAAGTTGCGGCGTGCGCGCGCGGCGCGGCGCTCGCCCGCGGCATCGCCAGAGCGGGCGACGCCGAGGAACGCCGGAGTGATTCGTTCGAGTGGCGAGACGCTCATTCGCGGAAGCATAGCCTACCCCCAAGCCGGCGAAAGTGCCGCCTGCCAGCGCGCTGGGACGATCCCGTTGATCCGCGGGACGAATTCGCGTCACCCGCCGCGCCCTGCGCGCCGCGCGCGGCGAGCAAATGAGTAGCTGCGGGCGCCGGGTACGAGCTCGTCGTTCCGCGGGACCAGCGCGTCGCGCGCCGCTTTAAACGAATCGGCCAACTTGGGAATCTGATCATCAGCGTCGCGAAGGTCGTGACGCACTCGCAAGGAGAAGCCCATGACCTCTGCAACGTTCAATCTCGGCGGGCGCCTGCGCGCCGCCATGGCTTTCACCGCTCTCGCCACTGGCACCGCCATCGGGGCCGTCGGCAGCGCACATGCCGCCAGCGCCGATTCCCCGGCGCTCAAGGTCCGTTATTCGGATCTCAATCTTTCGACCGAGCAGGGATCGCTCGTTCTCTACGGGCGCATCGTGGACGCGGCGCGCCAGGTGTGCACGGTTGAAAGCATCCGCGACCTGCGGGCCGTCGCCGCGTCCAAGACCTGCCGCGAGCAGGCAATCGCGCAGGCGGTGCGCGACGTCAACAGCCCGATGCTGGCCTCGGTGTACGCCGAACGCCTGCGGCACGGCTGAGGAACGCGCCCTGAAGTGAGGACATGGGGCGCGGCGCGCAGCGCCAAGCGGGTACACAGGGGCGAGGCGCGCAGCGCCGAGCGGGCGCACAGGGATGTGCGCCCCGGGCTTGCGCGGAGCAGGAGAGCGCAGCGCAATGTGCGCCCAATGTCCGAACCCGGGCCAATTCACTAAAGCCGCGCACGCACGAACAGCATGAATGACACCGGCCGATAGCCGTAGGCAGGATTGAGCGTCGCCGGATACTCGTAAGTGCTCGCGAGCCCGCCGACTCCCAGCGTCAGCGCCTGCACGCGAGCGAAGTCGAAGATATAGCCGAGCGAGAGCTTGTTGATCATGAAGCTCTCGCCGGCGAGCGCGCTCCCCGGGAGGAACAGCTCGTCCTTCGCCACATGTTCGGCGCGCCCGAACACGGTCTGCGCGACCGTGAGCTTGAGCGCCGACTCGAGCAGCCAGGCGCTGCTCGCCGTCCCCTGCGACGGGGTGTTGCGACCCCAGGCGAACGTCGTCTGCCACCAATCCCCCGGCGACGGCGCGTTGTAGCTCATCGAGGCCGTCGTGCGGTGCACGGCGACGCCCGGCTCGAGCTGCTCGGGACTGGCGAGGCGGCCGGTGCTCACCTGCATCGACCAGTCGTGCGACGGATTCCAGCTGAGGCGCGCCGCATAGGAATCGAGCGGCCGCAGCTCGACGTCGTAGCGATGCTGGTCGGGCTCGCGCCCGTTGAACGCCGAGGCGTCGAGCTTCCACTGCTGCCAGACGTAGCCCACCGTCGCCACGCCGAAGGTCACGTGGGTCGAGTCGAGCCAGTGATGAGTGATCGGCGCTTCCGGATTGTCCATCCCGGAGAGGCGATGCATGAAAGCGTCGGGCCCGAGCGCCGGTTCGCCCGCTGGTCCCGCGTACGCGAACACGCTGTTCCCGGGCGCGAGGTCCCGGCTGTAGCTTGCGGCGGCTTCCATCAGCAGGTTGTGCGGATGCTGGCGGTCGATGAGCGGCGTGCGCCCGTCGGCGGTCTCGCCCGTCTGAAAAAGGAGTGGGTAGCCGCTCGCGCCCATGAGCGGCTCGGCTGAAACCATGAGGTGGATGCCGAAGGCTCCATCGTCGAGCTCGCGGCGCGCCATGAGCATCAGCATGCTGGTCGAGAAGGTCTGCGAGTCGCCGCGCGGGCCGCCCTGATCGTCGTAGATCGCGTCCAGGTACCCATGCACCATCGTCATCCAGGCGCCCTGGATGAAGTGCATGCCCGCCATCGGTGTGGAATCGGGCTGCCAGCTCGTGCCGGAGGATTCCCGAGTCATGTCATAGCGGCCGTAGAGGCCGCTCATGGCCGATGCATCCTGCGCACGCAGTGCCGGCTCGTGTAATACCACGAGCGCGGGCAGGAGAGATCGCAGCAGGCAGCGAGCGCGCGTACGCATCCGGACGCATGCTGCCAAAAAAAAGGGCGACCCCGAAAGGGATCGCCCTCTTGATCTGTCAGCAGTATCTGTTAAGCAGCCTTCTTCGTGCCGGCGGCGCGGGTCGCGGCCTCGGCGGCGAAGTTGCTGACCGACTCCTGCACTTCGGAAGCCAGGGTCGAGAACTCCTGCGCGCGGCTGCGCAGCTTCTCGCTCAGCTGATTGCTGAGCTCGGCCTGCTTCGCGAGCAGGTCGGCCACCGCCTGGGTGCCAACCGCGGCGCGCGCGGTCAGGGCCGCCTTGGCGTGCGCGAGGCCCGCCTCGAGGTAGTCGCCGGCGACGGCGTAGTTGAAGCGCGCAAAGCGCTCGAGCGCCCTGAAGCCGTCCTGCTGGGCCTTGCCGAAGGCGGCGAAGGTCTCCTTGTAGGTCTCGAGCCAGGTATTGAGGTCGTAAGTACGGTCGGTCATGACAGCTCCTTGCGAGGCGGTTGGGGGTTGGTTGTGCGCATTCTACGCCATTTTGTATGCGTTGCAAGAAGACCATACGCCTTGTCAGGTGGTGATCTATATATCTGATATCACGGTATTTAATAAAGATTTAATACACTCATAACGCAGAGTAATTGTGCAATGCATACCGGTTATAACCTGTCGGCGAGCGCGCCCTCTCCCTTGGTAAGATTCTCGGATGCCCGCGAACAAGATGCCCGTGGCGGACCTGGCGAAGCACGTCGGCGAGGAGATCGGCGTCTCCTCCTGGATTCTTCTGGACCAGAACCGCATCAACGAGTTCGCCCATTGCACCGGCGATCACCAGTGGATTCATCTCGACGCGGAGCGCGCGGCGCGCGAGGGACCGTTCGGCGGGACGATCGCCCACGGCTTTCTAACCCTGTCGCTGATCGCGCCGACGAGCTTCGAGGTGATGCTCGAGCGCATCTCACCGAAGTCGGTCGTGAACTACGGGCTGGAGAAGGTGCGGTTCGTGGCCCCGGTACGCTCCGGCAAGCGGGTGCGTAACCACATCACGATCGCCTCGGTCGAGAACAAGGGCACCGGGCGCTACCTGGTGATGACCGAGAACACCATCGAGATCGAGGGAGAGAGCAGGCCCGCGCTCACCGCGAGTGCGCTCGCCATGTTCATCGCCTGAGCATCAGCCGCGCATGCGGCTGCCGTCGGGGTCGAATACTGCCTGCGCCTGCCGCGTCGCCTGGCAGCGCTCCCCGAGGATCTCGATCTCGAATCCGCCCGCCACCTCGGCGTACTCCTTCGGCACGTAGCCGAGCGCGAGCGACTGCTGCACGCTGTGGCCGTAGCCACCCGAGGTCACCCAGCCGATGACCCGGCCCTCGTACCAGATCGGCTCATCTCCGCAAGGATCGGCATCGCGCGCCTCGATCGTGAAGGTCACCAGGCGCAGCTTCCCGCCGCTCTGCTTCTCCTCGAGCGCCGCGGCGCGGCCGACGAAGCTGTCTTTCCTCAGGTCCACGAAGCGGCCGAGCCCGGCCTCGTATGGACCATAGATGGGCCGGTATTCACGCGCCCAGGTGCCGAAACTCTTCTCGAGCCGCATGGCATTCAGCGCCCGGCCGCCGAAGAGCTTGAGATCGAACTCGGCGCCCGCCCCGAGCAGCAGATCATAGAGCGCGCGCTGGTATTCGCTCGTCACCCAGATCTCGTAACCGAGATCGCCGGTGAAGCTGATGCGCCCGACCAGCGCCGGAATCATGCCGACGTCCATGCGGCGGAAAGTGAGGAACGGGAACGCCGCGCTGGAGAGATCCTCGTGCGTCAGGCTCTGCAGCAGCGCGCGCGAGTGCGGGCCCGCGACCGACAGGCCCACGTACTGCATGGCACAGGGGCGCACGCTGACACCTGCGGGCGGCGCGTGACGCTCGAACCAGCGCCGGTAGTAATCCTCGGCCGCGTAGGTGCACACCAGGAACACCCGCTCCGGCGAGATCCGCGCCATGGTGAAATCGCCGATCAGCTTGCCGCGCTCGTTCAGCATCGGCGTGAGCGCGATACGGCCGACCTTCGGCACCCGGTTGGCCATCACGTGCGACAGCCATTCCTCCGCGCCGGCTCCGGTCACGTCGAACTTGCCGTAGTTGGAGATCTCGAGGAGTCCCACCGAGTCACGAACCGCGCGGCACTCCGCGGCGACGTGCGGGTGTGCGTTCGAGCGGTGAAAGGTGATGACCTCGTTGGCTTCCGCGGCGTTGGGCGCGAACCACAGCGGGTGCTCGAGTCCACAGTAGTCGCCGAAGACGGCGTGCTTCGCCTCGAGCCGCTCGTAGATCGGCGTGGTGCGCAGCGGCCGCGCCGCGGTCAGCTCCTCGTTGGGGAAGCGGATGCGAAAGCGCCGCGAGTAGTTCTCGCGCACCTTGGCGTTGGTGTAGGCGAGCGTCGCCCAGTCGCCGTAGCGCGCGACGTCCATGCCCCAGATGTCGGCGCCCGGGTCGCCGTCCACCATCCAATGTGACAACGCCAGCCCCACCCCGCCGCCCTGACTGAATCCGGCCATCACGCCGCAGGCCACCCAGAAGTTCCGCAGGCCCCGGATCGGGCCGACCAGCGGATTGCCGTCGGGGGCGAAGGTGAAGGGCCCGTTGACGACCTTGCGGATGCCGGCCTCGCCGAGTGCCGGGAAGTGCTCGAATCCCACTTCGAGGCTCGGCGCGATGCGCTCCAGGTCATTGGGCAGCAGGCTCTGGGTGAAATCCCACGGCGTCTCGCGCGGCGACCACGGCACGCCGGCACGCTCGTAGGTGCCGAGCAGCATGCCGCCGCGTTCCTGGCGGGTGTAGATCTCGCCCTCGAAGTCGATGCAATGCAGCTGCTCCTTCTGCCCCTTGAGCGCCGGAATGTCCTCGGTGATGAGGTACTGGTGCTCCATGGCGAGGATCGGCAGCTCGAGCCCGACCATGCGGCCGACCTCGCGCGCCCACAGCCCGCCGGCGTTCACCACGTGCTCGGCGTGCACGTTGCCGTGATCCGTGATCACGTCCCAGCTGCCGTCGGCGCGCGCCTTCAGGTCGGTGACGCGCGTGTGGCGCACCACCTGCGCGCCACCGATCTGCGCCGCCTTGGCGTAGGCATGCGTCACGCCGTAGGGATCGACGTGGCCTTCGATCGGGTCGTAGAGCGCGCCGACGAAGTGCTGCTTGTTCATGAGCGGGAAAATCCGCGCGGCCTCGTCCACCGAGATGATCTCGAGCTCCATGCCGAGGTAGCGGCCGCGCGCCTTGGCCATCTTCAGCCAGTCGAGCCGCGCGCGCGTGCCGGCCAGCATGATGCCGCCGGTGACGTGCATGCCGCAGGACTGCCCGGAGATCTGCTCGATCTCCTTGTAGAGGTTGATGGTGTACTGCTGGAGCTTGGCGACGTTGGGATCGCCGTTGATGGTATGCATGCCGCCGGCCGCATGCCAGGTCGAGCCGCAGGTGAGCTCGCCCCGCTCGATCAGCAGCACGTCCTGCCACCCCGCCTTCGTCAGGTGGTAGAGCACGCTCACGCCGACCACTCCGCCGCCGATCACCACCACCCGCACGTCGTTCTTCATTCGTTTGACACCGCCAGCTGTACCGGCGGCGCCGGAGCGGCGCTGCCGAAGCGCTCGATCAGCCAGGAGCGGAACAGCGCGATCGCCGTGTCCGACAGTCCCTCGGGATGTGTGATCAGGTAGTAGCCGTAGCCGTCGTCGAGCGTCGCATCGAAGGGCCTCACCAGTCTCCCGTGACGCAGCTCGTCTGCGAACAGGTTGGTGTCGAGCACCGCGATCCCCTGCCCGCCGAGGGCGTACTGGGCTGCGAGCACCGCGGTGTCGAACACCATGCCCCGCTCGACGTCGACGCCGGCGAGACCGTTCTGCCGGGCAAACTGCGTCCAGAAGTGATGCCGGGGTGCGTCCGCGATCCTGACGTGGATCAGCTCGTTCGCCTCGATGAAGGCCGCCAGGTCCTTGCCGCGATGCGTCGCCGCGATGTTGGGATGGCAGACGATCGATTGGCGCACCGACCAAAGAAGGTCGGTCACGAGATCGCTGACCGTCGGCTGGGAGTACACGACCGCGACGTCGACGTCTCCCAGCGGGGGGCCTACGCCATAGGGACTGATGAGATCGACGTCGACGTCGGAGCAGGCGCGGCGGAAGTCACGCAGGATGGGGACTGC
>DASPSF010000117.1:0-13360 GCA_035624075.1 Steroidobacteraceae bacterium
CTCAGGACGCTCGCCCTGATTGCAAATCACTGAGCAGGGAGCCCGTGCGCATCGCGCCTGGGGCGCGGTGCTGAGCTGAGCGGGGAACGTTCTTGCCGCCGGCCGGCGGATCAGCGCTTCTTGATGGGAGGCTTGGGCGGCGGCGGTCGCTTCGATCCAACCCGGCTGCCGTAGGGATCGTAGCCGCCGCCAGCGTCCACGTCGTCCTCGAGCCGCAGCTCGTCGTCCTTGTGGTCTTCGACCTTGAGCTCGGGCACCTCGAGCTTCTTGAGCAGTGCCGAAGTGCTCTCGATCGCATGACGGCCCGTGTCCTTGACCCACTGCCACACGGCGTTGCCGCGCGAGTCGTGCACCACGCGTCCGGCGGTGCCATCGGCGGGAGCCTTGTCCTTGGCGGCGGAGGAACCGGGAGCGGACGGCGATGACGCCGGCTTTTCTGGCCCACCACCGCCTGGGCGCAGCCCGGGCTTCGTGTGGTTAGGGTTGGTCATAATCCTTGTTCCCTTGTCATGAAATGGTAGCACTTTCCCGCTCATCCCTATAACGGCCACCGCCACTGCAGCGCGGGCCGAAGCTGCGGGAACTGTGCGCAACGTCACACGGGATCCGCCCGGGTCAGCCGGCGAGCCGCCGCGACACCGTCCGGCGGCGGCGTCGCATGGCAACCGGTGTTCCTGTACACCCGTTCAATGCGAGAATGAACTTTAGTCGCGCCGTGCACGCCACGGGGAGCTTGGATGATCGTCCGCATCTGGCATGGCCGCACGCCGCGAGGCGTCGCGGATGAGTACGCTGCATTTCTCGCGCGGCGCGCGATCCCGGATTATCGCGCGGTACCCGGCAATCTCGAGGCCGGTGTCTACCGGCGCGATGCGGGCGACGTCACTCACTTCCTGACCGTGAGCCGCTGGGCGAGCGAGGACGCGATCCGCGCCTTCGCGGGCGAGGAGCTGCTCAAGGCCAGGTATTACCCCGAGGACACCGGTTATCTCCTCGAGTTCGAGCCCGAGGTGCAGCACTTTACGATCGTGGGGCGCGCGCCCTGAGGCCGGCGGCGCGCGCTCGTTGCCGCGCTGCTTGCCTGGCCCGCCCGGGGGATGTTAGAGAAGGCCCGGGCAAAACTCCGCAGCCAGGGGGTCACGTGGCTGAACGATTCCCGCAACGAGGGGCGGGGGCGAACCGTCCGCAGTTCGCCCATCGCGGTCCGTCCGTGCGCAAGTCGGCGGGCAACGCGACCGTCAGTGTGCTGAGCGCTGCCGGCGTCGTCGGGCTCGTGGTGCTCGGCAATCACGGCAGCGAGTTCGACCTGCAGCAAACGGCCTACGCCTCGCGGGAGGACTGCCTCAACGACTGGGGAAGCGAGGAGTCCTGCCAGGAGGTCGACCAGTCCCACAGCGGACGGCCTAGCTACTTCGGGCCGCGCTACTACTGGGATCCCGCCCGGGGAAGGCCGGTCGTCGTCGGCGCTGACGGCTCGGAGCATGTCGCGGCGAGCGCGCGCATCGGCTCCACCGGAAGCAGAACCGGGCACACCGCGTTCGCCGGCAGCTTCGCGCGCGGTGGGTTCGGGGGCATCGGCCGGGGCATCAGCGCCGGGCACGGCGGCTGATGGAGCGTCTGCGCACGGCGCCGAGGCCCGACTACGCCCGACGGGTCGAGTCGCAGGGGCTTTCCTTCCATGCCCGTGAGGGCTACTGGACGGAGGAGGCCTGCTATCGGCTGACGCCCGGGGAGGTCGACACGCTCGAAACCGCGACCGCCGAGCTGCTCGCGCTCTACAGTGAGGCGCTCGATCGGGTGATCAGCCAGGGACGCCTCGGGGAGCTCGCAGTCCCGGAGGCGTTTCACGATGCGCTCGCGGCCTCATGGCGCCACCGGTCGCCGTCACTCTACGGTCGCTTCGATCTCGCCTTCGACGGGCGCTCGCCGCCCAAGCTGCTCGAATACAACGCCGATACACCGACCAGCCTGCTCGAGTCGGCCGTCATCCAGTGGACCTGGCGCGAGGATGTTCATCCCGAGGCCGATCAGTTCAACTCGATCCACGAGCGGCTGATCGCTGCGTGGTCGGCCCTGCCCGACCCTGCGCCCGTGATCGTCGCGTGCCTTGCCGACAATGAGGAAGACTGGGTGTGCTCGGCCTACCTGCTCGACACGCTGGTGCAATCAGGCCGCGCCGGCGCGGTGGTCGAGCTCGCCGATATCGGCTGGGATCCCGCGCGGCGCTGGTTCGTCGACGAGCTGAACGGCCCGATCCGGCAGCTGTTCAAGCTCTACCCCTGGGAGTGGCTGATGCGCGAGGAGTTCGGGCCGCATCTGCTCGAGTGCCGCACATCGTTCATCGAGCCGATGTACAAGGCGGCGTGCAGCTCGAAGGGCATGCTGGCGCTGCTGTGGGAGTACTTCCCCGGTCATCCGAATCTGCTCGAGACACACCGCGCGCCGGGACGCCTCGCCTCCTTCGCGCGCAAGCCGCTGCTGTCGCGCGAGGGCCAGAACGTCACGCTGGTCGAGAACGGCATCACCCTCGCCGAGGTAGGCGGTGTCTACGGCGCCGAGGGTTGCGTGTACCAGGCGCTGTGCACGCTGTCCTGCTTCGATGGCGCTCACCCGGTGATCGGCTCGTGGGTCGTGGCCGGAGAGGCGGCCGGCATCGGTATCCGCGAGTCGCGCGGCCTCATCACCACTGATCAGAGCCGCTTCGTTCCCCACTATTTCTAGCCGCAACCTTGCAGGAGCCGTCCATGATCGCCGCGACCCTTGCGTTTCTTTCCTACTTTTGCGTGTCCGCGGTGCTGCTGGCCGCGTTCATCTACATCTACGCGAAGGCGACACCCTACAAGGAGTTCACACTGATCGAGCACGACAATCTCGCGGTCGCGATCGCCTTCGCGGGTGCGGTGCTCGGATTCACGGCGCCGCTGGTGGCCTCGATCTACTACACGCAATCGATCCCCGAGATGTGCCTGTGGGCCGGCATCACCTGCCTGGTGCAGCTGATCGTGCTGCTCGCGCTGCGCCGGCAGGCGCGGCGCATCGAGGAAGGTCACGTGGGATCCGCAGTGGTGGTCGCGACCGTGTCGTTCGCGGTGGGGTTGCTGAATGCCGTCAGCATCAGCCACTGAGCCCGCCGCCGCAGTCGCGGCGCCGAGGCCTCACCAGCCGACGCCGTAATCCTGGCCGTAGTTGCTGGCCGCTCCCCACAGCGTCCCGTGGGCGCGATCGACGAAGATCGCGGTGAGGGGACCTGAGGTGCGCTCCTCGTACTCCGGCTTGTAGCCCATGCGCTCGAGCTCGCTCCGCACCCAGGGCGGGGTCGAGCTGTTGAGCGTCACGCGGCCGGGGAACGACTCGTGCTGGCCGAAGGAATCGCGCATCTGGTAGCTGGTGATGTTCGCCGCCTCGGCCGCTTCCTGGATCGACATGCCGAACTCGACGACGTTGAGGAAGAACTGCAGCAGGTTCTGATCCTGGGTGTCGCCGCCCTGCACCGAGAAGACGAGATAGGGCTTGCCGTCCTTCAGCGCCATCGACGGGGTAAGCGTCGCGCGCGGGCGCTTGCCGGGCTCGAGCACGTTGTAGGGGTTCTCGCGCGGATCGAGCACGAAGCTCTGCATGCGCTGCGAGAGGCCGATGCCGGTGCGGCCGGCGATCACCGCGGGCGTCCAGCCGCCGCTCGGTGTCACCGACACGGCCCAGCCCTTGTCATCGGCCGCCTGCACGCTGGTCGTGCCCAAGCGGAACGTGCGGTCGAACTCTTCCATCGAGACCGGGGCCTGCGCCGGCATCTTCGAGTGCCAGGCCTCGAGATACTTGAGATGAGGGTTCTTGCCGCCCTGGTAGGGATAGGGATCGCCCGGGCGAATGTCCGGGTCGTTGCGGTCGGGCCCCACCAGCTTGGCGCGCTCGCGCGCGTAGTCTTTGGAGAGCAGTCCTGCGATCGGTGGCGCCGGCGAGTAACTCGGATCGCCGTAGTAGAAGTCACGGTCGGCGTAGGCGAGATTCATCGCCTGATAGAGCGTGTGGATGTAGCGGGCGCTGTCGTAGCCCATCGACTTCAAGTCGAAGTTCTCGAGAATGTTGAGGGCCTGCAGCATCACCGGACCCTGCACCCAGGGCTGGAGCTTGTAAACCTCGATGCCTTTGTAAGTGGTGTGGACCGGCTCCTCGATCTTCACCCGCCAGTTCGCCAGATCCTCCGCAGTGAAGAGGCCTCCGAGCTCGCGCACTGCGCGCACGAGATCGCGGGCGATATCGCCTTTGTAGAAGCGGTCGTAGGCGGCGTAGATCGCGGCCTTGCGGTCCTTGCCCGCCTTGAGCGCATCGCGCTCGGCCTCGACGAGCTTGCGCAGCGTTGCGGCCAGATCGGGCTGGCGGAACATTTCACCGGGCGCGGGGCCCTCGTGCGCGGCTCCCGCATGCGGCAGCATGACGCGCCGGGAGTCGGGCCACTGCTTGAGCTGGTCCCGGTAGTGCTCGATGGTGTTGGAGAGCGCCAGATCCATTGGGAAGCCGTCGGCCATCTCGATGGCGGGCGCGAGCACCTCGGCGAGGCTCCGGGTTCCGTACTCGGCGAGCATGGTCATGATGCCGCCCGGGGTGCCGGGGGTCACTGCGGCGAGCGGGCCGTACTCGGGCGGAAACCTGAGCCCCATCTTGTGGAACAGCTCGGGGGTCGCGCCGGTGGGCGCAACGCCCAGGCCGTTGATGGCGATCACCTTGCCGGTGTTGGGATTGAAGATGAGTGCCTGCGTCTCGCCGCCCCAGGAGAGCGTGGTCCACGCGGTCGCGGTCGCCGCGATCATGGCGCACGCGGCATCCACCGCATTCCCGCCGCGCGCAAAGATCTGCGCGCCGGCGCTCGCCGCGATGGGCTTGCCCGTCACCGCCATCCAGTGTTGGCCGTAGAGCGGCGGCTTCTGGGTGCGGCCGAGCGCCTGGGGCCCGCCGAATATGACGCTGGCGCTCACCGCCGCGGCGATCACCGTGCGGCTGATCCCGCCCGCGCCGGCCGGGGACTTCTTGTTCGGCTTACTGGGCCTCGCCATGCGCGCCTCCTTCACCG
Source organism: Steroidobacteraceae bacterium (assembly GCA_035624075.1). Taxonomy (GTDB): domain Bacteria; phylum Pseudomonadota; class Gammaproteobacteria; order Steroidobacterales; family Steroidobacteraceae; genus 13-2-20CM-66-19. Next base: position 5,066 of record DASPSF010000117.1, read on the forward strand.
GCAGGGCAGGCAGCATATGGCAGACTTGTCTCCGGCGCACGCCCCGAGGCGCAAGGGCCAAGCGATGCAGGGCTCGATCACAGGTCTGTTCGTCTACCCGGTGAAATCGGCACGCGGCATCGCGCGCGCGCGCGTTCCCGTCACCGCGAGCGGGCTCGAGTGGGACCGGCAGTGGATGATCGTCAACAGCAGCGGCGTCTTCCTGAGCCAGCGCAGCCACCCGCGGCTTGCGCGCATCGTGCCGGAGCTGAGGCCGGGCGCGCTGGTGCTGAACGCGCCAGGGTTGCCCGGGCTCTGCGTGCCGCTCGATGCTGGCGGCGCGCGCGCGGCCGTCAAGGTCTGGGACGACGCCTGCGTCGGCATCGACCAGGGGAGCGAGGCGCACGAGTGGGTGAGCCGCGCGCTCGGGGAGCCAGTGCGGCTGATGCGCGCGGCGCCCGACATGGGACGCGTCGCGAACCCGAAGTTCGCCGGCCCGACACCTGCGCCGATCGGCTTTCCCGACGGCTATCCGCTGCTGGTCTGCAACCAGGCTTCGCTCGCGGACCTGAATGAGCGGTTACCTGAGTGCATTCCGATGGAGCGGTTCCGCCCCAACATCGTGGTGAGCGGCTTTCCCGCCTGGGCAGAGGACTCGATCGACACCCTGACCATAGGTCCCGTGACGCTGCGGCTCGTGAAGCCCTGCATCCGTTGCACGATTCCCTCGATCGATCAGCAAACGGGCGAGCCGTCCACCGATCCCGCCCCCGCGCTCAGGCAGTTCCGCTTCAGCAGGGAGCTGCGCGGCGTTATGTTCGGTGAGAATGCCGTGATCGCAGCAGGCTCAGGCGCGGCGATCGAGCGCGGCGCGGCCGTAACGGCTTCCTGCGAGGCCGCGGGCCGGGCGCCCATGTGACGCAAGTCAGAATACCTTTGTAAATCAATTGCTTCTGGGCGAATTGCCGGGGCGCGACGCAGCTCTCGGGGAGGTGCGCTCGTCGCCGATGCGCGACGCAAACTGTGCGCAGCGCACGGCCGCGCCCACGCCGCTTCGGCCAAACTTTCAAGGCTCGGTTTTAGGGAAGAAGCGTGAACCATTTGGCATTCGGCCTCGGCGCCCTCGCCGGACTTTGGTGTGCCGCTCTCGGCTTTGGAGTGTGGTACTTCGTGCGCTGGCGCTGGCCCGCCCCCGGCACCGACGCGGCCCGCCAGGCCGTGTTCGAGCAGTGGCCGACGACCGCACTGGTCCTGGACCCCGCCAGGCTGCAGATCGTCGCGGCCAACCCGGCGGCGTTGCGCAACACCGGCTATTCACACGAGGAAGTCCGCGAGCTGCGCTTCTCCCAGCTGTTCAGCGCCGAAGGTGCCGGTGACGAGCGCGTGCTGCTCGCGCGGCTCCAGGACGCCACCGCCCGCGCGCCGATCGAGATGCGCCAGCGCTGCAAGGACGGCGCGCTGCGCAACGTCGAGGCCACGGCTCACCGGCTCGAGCTCGACGGGCGGCCGGTGCTCGCGGTCACCGTGCACGACGTGACCGTGCGACGCGTGGTCGAGAGCCAGATGCTCGAGCGGCATCAGCGCCTCGATCACCTTGCGCACCACGATCAGCTCACCGGCCTGCCCAACCGCCTCTATCTCGCCGCCCACCTTCCGGACGCCATCACCGAAGCGAAGCAGAAGGGGACGCTGCTTGCGGTGCTGTTCCTCGATCTCGACCGCTTCAAGCATGTCAACGACTCGCGCGGACACGAGACCGGCGACAAGCTCCTGAAGACCGTCGCGCAACGCATCCGCTCGACCATGCGCTCCCAGGACGTGGTGGTGCGCATGGGGGGCGACGAGTTCGTGGTGGTGATGAAGGACGTCAAGAACACCGACAAGGTGAACGAGGCGGCCGAGCGCATCAACCAGGCACTCAGCGCCCCGATGGTGGTCGACGGGCGCACGCTGGTCACCACGGTGAGCATCGGGGTGGCGCTCTATCCGCGCGACGGCCTCGACATGGGCGAGCTGCTGCGCCACTCCGACACCGCGATGTACCAGGCGAAGGACCGCGGCCGCAACAATTTCCAGCTCTTCAGTCCCGCGATGGACCGGCGCCTCAAGGAGCGCATCGCGGTCGAGGCCAGCCTGCGCACCGCACTGCAGACCCGCCAGCTCGAGGTGCACTACCAGCCGATCGTCGACATCGAGTCGCATCGCGTGGTGGCGCTCGAGGCGCTGATGCGCTGGCGGCATCCGAGCCAGGGATTCGTGCGGCCCGACCGCTTCGTGCGCATCGCCGAGGATGCGGGCCTGATCGTCCCGATCGGCGATTTCGTACTGCAGCGCGCGATCGAGGACATGGTGGGCTGGCGGCAGACGGGCGCGAGCCTGGTGCCGGTCGCGCTCAACGTCTCCGCGGTGCAGCTGCAGCGCTCGAACCTCGCCGACTCGATCGCCAGGCTCACCAAGGAGCACGGGCTCGAGCCCTCGATGCTGCAGGTCGAGCTGACCGAGAGCGCCGCGTTCGAGCGCCGCGAGCAGCGCGCCCGCGAGGCCGCGCAGGACGCGGTGGCGAAGCTGCGCGAGCTCGGCGTGCACATCGCCATCGACGATTTCGGCACCGGCTACTCGAGCCTCTCGTACCTCAAACGCTGGCGCGTCGACACGCTCAAGATCGACCGCAGCTTCGTGCGCGACCTGGTCACCGACATGTCGGATCTCGCGATCGTGAGCGCCATCATCGCCATGGCGCGCCACCTGCACATCGAGGTGGTTGCCGAGGGCATCGAGGGATGGCCGCAGCTCGAGAAGCTGCGCCACCTGGGCTGCTCCTACGCGCAGGGTTATCTGTTCGCCCGCCCGGCCGCCGCCGACGACTGCCGCCGCTATCTCAGCGGCGATCCGCTGGATCTCACCCAGCGCCTGCCCGCGCTCGACATGCTGGAGGCGACCGGGACCCAGGACGCCCGGCCACTGCGCCTCATCAAGTAGACCGTGCGAGAATGGGCCATGGAGCCCAGCGCCGGAAGTTCGCCTGCCGCCGAGCCGAGGCCCAGACGCGGCCAACAGTGCGCCGACGCCGTGCTCATGATCGAGCCGCGCTCGTTCGGCTATAACCCCGACACCGCCCGTACCAACACCTTCCAGCATCCCGGGAAAGACAGCGCCGGGCCGGCCGAGGCCGCCGCCGCCCGGGCGCAGGCACTTGCCGAGTTCGGCCGGCTCCGCCAGGCGCTCGAGAGCGAAGGGGTCGAGGTCTGTGCCGTCAGCGACACGGCGGATCCGGTCAAGCCCGACGCGGTATTTCCCAACAACTGGCTCTCCTTCCACGAGGACGGCACGCTGGTGCTCTATCCCATGGAGAGCGCGACGCGCCGCCCGGAGCGGCGCCAGGAGGTGATCGATGCGGTGATCGCGCGGCTGAATTTCGAGGTGGCGCACCTGCTCGATCTCACCCACTTCGAGGGCGAGGGCTTGTTCCTCGAAGGCACCGGCAGCCTGGTGCTCGACCACGCCGAGCGGGTCGCGTACGCCTGCGCCTCCCCGCGCACGCACCCCGCGCTGGTCGCCGAATGGGCGCGGGAGCTCGACTACCAGCCGCTGGTCTTTGCGGCGGCTGACCGGGCCGGCGTGCCGCTCTATCACACCAATGTCCTGATGTGCATCGGCGAGCGTGTAGCAGTCGTCGGCACCGAGGCGATCGCCGCCGGCGATCGACAGCGGGTGCTCGAACGGCTGCGCGCCAGCGGACGCGAGACGCTCGAGATCGGCCAGCAGCAGATCGCGCAGTTCGCCGGCAACATGCTCGAGCTCGGCACCTGGGACGAGGCGCTCGGAGACTCGCGGGTGCTGGTGATGTCGGAGGCCGCGCGCCGCTCGCTGAGTGGCGAGCAGTACGCGCGGCTCTCGGGATGTACGGATGCGCTGCTGGCGGTGCCCATTCCCACCATCGAGAGGCTGGGTGGCGGCAGCGTGCGCTGCATGCTCGCCGAGGTGTTCAGACGGCCGTGATCGAGCTGATCGTCAAGGCGCTGCTCGCCTATCTCATCGGCTCCCTCGTCGGGAGCCTGCTGATCGGCAAGCTGCGCGGTGTCGACATCCGCACCATGGGAAGCGGCAACGCCGGCGCCACCAACATGCTCCGTACCCAGGGCAAGCTTGCGGCCATCGCCGTGCTGGTCATCGATCTCGGCAAGGGCTGGGTCGCGACCGGGGTGCTCGCTCCGTTGCAGATCCCCGGGATACCGCCGGCGGAGCTCGGGATGCGCGCCCTGCTGCTCACGGTGTGCGGGCTGGCGGTGATCGTCGGACATGTCTACCCGCTGTGGTACGGGTTCCGGGGCGGCAAGGGCTTCGCAACCTTCCTCGGCGCCGTGCTCGGCATCAACGCGATGCTGCTCCTCATCATGGTGATCACCTGGCTCGTGGTGGTGATCCTGTTCGGCTTCGTCGGGCTCGCCTCGCTGGCGAGCGCGGGCGCGGTGGCGGTCGCCATCGCGGCGCGCACCCCGACTCCCCGTGCGCTCCTCGTCTTTGGCATCCTCGCGGCGCTGCTCATCTTCTACACGCACCGCTCGAACATCGAGCGCATGTGGGCGGGCACCGAGTCGCGCGCCAGCCGCCTGTGGCTCCTCGGTCTGCGGCGGGACCAGAGCTGACATGCCGAAAGCGCCGCGGTCCGGCCGCCCGGCGCAAGCAGCGCCGCTCGTCGCCAGGGTGTTCGCGCGGCTCGCCGACGGCCGGTTTCACTCCGGCGAAGAGCTCGCCGGAAAGCTGCGCGTCAGCCGCAGCGCCGTGTGGAAGGCGGCCGGGACGTTGCGGGCGCTCGGTGCCGAGCTCGACGCCGTGCGCAACCGCGGCTATCGCCTGAGTACGCCCACGCAGCCGCTGACGGCGGCCGCGGTGCGCGAGCAGCTGCCGCGCGACCTGCGCGCGCGGGTGGCCAGGCTCGAGGCCGTCTGGTCGATCGCGTCAACCAACTCGGCGCTGCTCGGGCGACCGGGACCGGAGAGCGGCGCGAGCGAGGTGCTGCTCGCCGAGTATCAGACCGCCGGCCGCGGCCGCCGCGGGCGCGCGTGGCTCGCGCCGCCCGGAGGGGCGATCTGTCTTTCCATGAGCTGGATGTTCCGCGAAGTGCCGCCGGATCTGGGCGCGCTCGGCCTGGTGATCGGTGTGTGCGCGCTGCGCGCGCTCACGGCTTGCAACGTGAGGAATCCGGGCCTCAAGTGGCCAAACGATCTGCTGATCGGGGAGCGCAAGCTCGGGGGCGTGCTGATCGACCTGCGCGCCGAGTCCGCGGGACCTGCCTACGTCGTGATCGGTATCGGTCTGAACGTGGCGCTCGGCGGGGCGCTCTCGAGGAAGATCGCGGCCACCGGGCTGGCGGCGGCCGACCTGGCTGGCGCAGGTTCCGCCGCTCCATCCCGTAACCGCCTGGCGGCAGGCCTGATCGGCGAGTGCCTGCGCGGACTCATCGAGTTCGAGCGCGAGGGCTTGAAGCCCTTCATGGAGGAGTGGCGCGCCGCCGACGCGCTGCGGGGCCGGCCGGTCGAGCTGCGGGCGGCGGAAGGCACGACGACACGCGGCTTCGCGCGCGGCATCGATGTGCATGGGGCGCTGATGCTCGACACGCCGGCCGGCGTGAAGCGCTTCATCTCGGGCGACGTCAGCGTGAGACCCGTGGAATGACGATTCTGCTCGTGGACATCGGCAACACCCGCATCAAGTGGGCGCGCCTCGACGGGGACCGCCCCGGCAGGGGCAAGGCCGCCGCGCATGCCGGCTGGCGAGCCGCCGACTACCAGCGGCATCTGTTTGCCCCCGCGCGCGGCATCGAGCGCGTCGTCGTTGCCAGCGTCGCCGGATCGGCGGTCGACCGGGCACTCGCTGCGGCAGCGCGGCGCGCCGGTGCGGTGGCGCGGTTTGTTACCGTCGCACGCCGCGCGGGCGGAGTGACCGTCGGTTATGTGGAGCCCTGGCGCCTGGGCGTAGACCGTTTCGCGGCCGTGGTCGGCGCGCACGACATCTTCAGCGCCGTGCCCGTGTGCGTGATCGGGGTCGGCACGGCGATGACGATCGATCTGGTGGACGCGGACGGCCGCCACCGGGGGGGCGTGATCGTCCCGGCTCCGAATCTCATGGTAGAGGCGCTGCTCGCCAACACCCACGGCATCCGCCGCCGCGCGCGCGGCGTCGGCGTCGGCGGCCGGGGAATCTTCGGCCGCTCGACCCGTGACGCCATCGAGCGGGGCGCGCGCTACGCGGCCGCTGCCCTGGTCGATCGGGCGGTGGAGGAGGCCTCAGGCGCCCTCGGGCGCGAGCCGCTCGTGGTTCTCACCGGGGGCGAGGCCGAGCTCGTGCGGCCTCTCGTGAGAAGCCGCTCGGTCACCGTTGCGCAACTGGTGCTGAGGGGACTCGCGGTGCTCTCGAGGGACGCAGCACGCAGGTCCCGCCGATGATCTAGAATCGCACCTCGTGCGCAACGCCTTCATCGCGCTGCTGGTCGTCAATCTCGTTTACTTCGCCTGGGCGCAGTGGGTCGACGAGCCGAGGACGCCGCCGGTGAACGAGGCGCTGGCGAAGCTGCCGCGCCTCAAGCTCATCTCGGAGCTGCCTCCGGAGCAGCGGCCGGCGGTCAATACCAAGACAGTTCTCAACGAGACGCCCGCGTGCATGTCGGTGGGCCCGTTCGGCGACATCACCAACGCTGCCAAGGCGGCCGGGATCCTCACCTCCAAGGGCTTCGCTCCACAGCAACGCGCGGAGGAGGCGGGGATCTCAACGGGCTACTGGGTCTACGTCGGCGGACTCAAGGACGATGTCGAGGCCGACAAGGTGCGCGTCAGCCTCGAGAACGCCGGCGTCAAGGACGCCCTCGTCATGCCGCCGAGTGCCGATGCCGGCCGGCGTATCTCGCTCGGGCTCTTCAGCGACCGCGTGCATGCCGATCAGCGCGCCGCTTCGCTCAAGCGGATGGGATTCAAGGCCGAGGTCGCGGAGCATAAGCTGCCGCAGGTCGTATACTGGATCGACCTCGCCCCCCGGCCCGGCATGACGACCGTGCCGCTCGCGGACCTGTTCGCCGAGGGCGTGGGCTCGCGGATCGCGGTGCAGCCTTGTCCGCCGCCGCCGCCGCCTTCGGCCACCGCCGCGGCCCAGCCTGCGGGCGCGGCGCCGGCAGAGCAGCCCCCCGGCGCCACGGGACCGAAGTATCCGCTGCCCGCGCCCACCCCACCCGCGGGCAGCCCGCCCCCGACGCATATCGCCGCCACGCCGAAACCGGCGACTGCGGGAACTCCGAGATGACACCCATGAGGAGCGATGCGATGAGGCATGCGATCGAAACGGGCTTCAGCCGGCGCGATTTCCTCACGGCCTCGGCGTCGGCCGCCGCGCTGACCGTGCTCCCGGGAGCGGCGCTCGCCGCCGGCTGCCCGGGCAAGGCGGTGGTGCTCGGTGAGATTCCGAAGATGCACGCCGCCAACATCAAGCGTCTGCAGGACTGGATCGCGCTGCCCTCGATCGCGGCCGAGAACCGCAATTACCCGCAGGGGCCGGAGTACATGGCGCAGCTGGCGCGCGATGCCGGCTTCAGCGGCGTCAGGATCATGGCGACCTCGGGCAAGCCCGGCGTGTTCGGACGGATCGACGCCGGCGCCCGCACCACGGTCGGCATTTATTTCATGTACGACGTCAAGCAGTTCGTGCCCGAGGAGTGGAGCTCGCCGCCGCTCGAGGGGCGACTGGTGCAGAGAGAGGGCCTCGGCACGGTGTGCATGGGGCGCGGCGCGGTGAACCAGAAGGGACCGGAGAACTCGTTCCTCTCCGCGCTCATGGCCTTCAAGGCCGCCGGCTGCACGCTGCCCGTCAACCTGGTGTTGATATGCGAGGGCGAGGAGGAGATCGGCTCGCCGCACTTCGGCGAGGTCGTCAGGAGCCCGGAGGTGCTCGCCGAGCTGAAGAAGTGCATCGGCGTCTTCATGCCGGAAGCCGGACAGGATCGGGACGGCGGCGTCACGGTGTCGCTCGGCGCCAAAGGCGTGGTGGAGCTCGAGCTCGTGTCCACCGGCGAGAAATGGGGGCGCGGACCGAAGCACGACGTGCACTCGAGCCTCGAGGCAGCCGTCGACTCCCCGACCTGGCACCTGGTGCAGGCGCTCAACACCCTCATCGAGGCGGACGGCCACACGCCCGCGGTGCAGGGATTCTTCGAGAAGGCCAGGCCGTTGAGCGCCGAGCAGAAGCAGATGATCGCCGACTACGTCGCCCGCACCTCGGAAGCGACCGCCAAGAAAGCGCTCGGCGTCGAGCACTGGGTGCACGATGCCG
>DASPSF010000138.1:0-6659 GCA_035624075.1 Steroidobacteraceae bacterium
CGCGCCGCCTCCATGGGGCTGGTCGGGGCTGCGATCGGCGTTGGCTTCACGCTCGGGCAGCCGCTCGGGGGACTGCTCGCGGGGGCGGATGCGCGCACGGCGAATTTCGTTGCGCCCGCCGCGGTGTCGGCCGCCTTGAGCGTGCTCGCCATTCTCCTGGTGCGCTTCGTGCTGCCGGAGAGTCACACGAGCGAGCACCGGCGCGAGCATCCGGATGAGCCGCGGCAAGGTTCGCTCAAGCTGCTGCGCGAGCGCCCGGCGCTCGCCCTCATGGCCGGCGCGACGCTGCTGGTCACCTATTCACAGTCGATTCTCGAATCGATCTTCGCGATCTGGGCGCTGCACCGCTACGGCCTGGGTCCGCGCGCCGTGGGCCTCTTGCTGTTCGGGGTCGCGCTGCCGGCGCTCGCGATGCAGGGCGGATTCGTGCGGGTGCTGGTGCCGAGGTTCGGCGAGGTGCCGCTGGCGATCTGCGGCGCGCTCGCCTATGTCGTCGGGCTGTCGACGCTCGCGCTGTCGGCGACACTGCCGATGACGCTCGCGGGCCTGATCGTCTGCGGGGCGGCGCTCGGTGCCTACAACCCGAGCGCCTTCGCGCTCGCCTCGCGGCAGGCGCGGCGCCACGACCGCGGCGCCGTCATGGGCACCTATGTGGCGAGCGCCAGTCTCGCGCGGGTGCTGGGTCCCTTCACGTCGGGCTCGATCTACGTGCTGTGGGGCCCGGCGGCCCCGTTCCTGGTGGCGGCGTGTGTCACGCTGCCCGCGGCCTGGCTGGTCGGGCGGCTGGCGCGCGCGCCCGCGCCGTGAGTCAGGCGGGCGCGCCCACGGCGACTTCGATCGTCTCGTCCACCACGCGCACCGCGTGGGTCGGCAGCGGCTGCTCGGCCGGTGAGCCGAGCACCCGCCCGTCTCTGACGTCGAAGCAAGCGCCGTGCAGCGGACAGGAGAGGCGTGTCGCCCTCAGCCGCCCTTCGGAGAGGCGGGCGTGCGCGTGCGTGCAGATGTTGTCGAGCGCGAACACGCCCTCACGGGTGTGGCAGATCACGAGCTCGCGTCCGCCGACCACGCGAGCGCGCATGCTGCCGAGTGGAAGCTCGGCGAGCTTCATCACCGTCTCGAACTGCGCCACGGCGCTCTCAGAGCGTCATCTGGGTCTGGAAGATCTCAACGGCCTGGCCGCGGATCCAGACGCCGTCGAGCTTGCCGGCCGAGAACTCGAGATCGACCTCGACGCGTCCCGGGCGGTTCACGTAGTGACCCTGGATACCGGAGAAGTGCGCGCGCTCGCCGGTCGGCGTCAGCAGGCGCAGCTCCGCGAGGTAAGCCCCGAGCAGCCCGTGCGCGTTACCGCTCACCGGATCCTCGGGGATGCCGAGCGCCGGACAGAACATGCGCGATTCGACCTGCGGCTCCCCGCCCGCCCGGCCGAGCGTGAACACGAAGTAGCCGGCGGCGCCGAGCTGCGCCGAGAGCGTCGTCAGGCGGGCGAAGTCCGGCTTGAGATGCCTGAGGGGCTCGGCGCTGCGCACCCCGATCAGCAACCGCGCGCCGCTGCCGCCGGCGATACGCGGCGCGATGCGCGTGTCGAGGCCCTCGGAGGCGAGCGCGAGCGCATCGAGCACCGCCAGCCGCTCGCGGTCGTTCAACTCGCGCCCGAGCGGCGGGGCGCTGCGCCGGATCGCGATGCTGCGGTCCTCGCCGGTGCCGCGCACCTCGACGTCGACGATGCCGGCCCTGGACTTCTGGCGCTGGCGGCGCGGCGCCTCGGGCTGGCGCGACAGCACGTACTGCGCCGCGACCGTCGCGTGTCCGACGAAGCCTATCTCGGTGCGTGGAGTGAAGAAGCGCGCGCGCACGCTGTGGTCGGCGCCCTCGGGGGCGAGGATGAAGGCGGTCTCGGCGTTGTTGAGCTCGCGCGCCACGGCCAGCATCTGCGCGTCGCTGAGCGCATCGGCATTCAGCACCACGCCGGTCGGGTTGCCCGTGAACGGCTCGCGGGTGAAGGCATCGACCTGATGGATTTCGATCGTTCGCGTCATCGTTCCCGTCCACCCGTCCCGACCTGCGCTGCGCACCGATTCTAGTCCTATCACATGGCCCTTAGTTTATTGGCTCACGGGGCCTGCGGCCCTGTGAGCAGGCCAACCCACTGACGTTGTTAGGCCCGCGGGCAAAAGGCGCGACTTTTGCCCGCTAACCAGCAGGCCGGTTGGCGCTTTGCATGTAATACTCCGGAGCCTCGCGGCCGGGGCGCAAGTCATGGACATCGGCGTCGAAATCAGTCTCTACCCGCTCACGGCGGACTACATCCCCTCCGTCCACCGCTTCCTCGAGGATCTGAGCGCGCAGCGCGGCCTCAAGGTGGTCACCAACAGCATGAGCACGCAGGTGTTCGGCGACTTCGGGGAAGTGATGGACGCGCTGCGGGCGGCGCTGGCCGCCAGCTTCGCCCGTCTGGCTGCGGGCTCGGAGCGGGCCGCGTTCGTGATGAAAGTGATCGGGCCGTTGCCAGGTGCCTGAGGCAGTGGCGTCGCGGTACGCCTCTGGCGGCGCGGGGGGCGAATGGGCACACTACCACGCTCTTACAAGAAGCCGCAGCGGTGGGGGATCTGAATGGCGCTCCTTCGGGTCGTGGATCGCGACGGTATCGAGCACGAGGTGGACGGCAAGACCGGGCTCAAGGTGATGGAGAACCTGCGTGAGCTCGACTACGGCGTCGCGGCCATCTGCGGCGGCATGTGCTCGTGCGCGACCTGTCACGTCTATGTCGACCCCGAGTGGCAGGCGAAGCTCCCGGCGATGATGTCGGACGAGCGCGAGCTGCTCGGCGAGCTCTCGCACTACCAGGAGAATTCGCGCCTGTCGTGTCAGCTCGAGTTCACGCCGGCGCTCGCCGGGCTGCGCGTGACCGTGGCGCCGGACGAGTAGGCGCGCTCGTGTCCGCCGCCAGTGTCCAGGTCGAGACTCACGGCGCCGTGGCGCTGGTGACCCTCAACCGCCCCGAGCATTCCAACACCCTCAACCTGCAGATGGCGATGGATCTGCTGGCGGCCGCGATGGCGTGCGCGCGCAACGCGGCGGTGCGCGCCGTGGTGCTCACCGGCGCCGGCCGCAATTTCTCCTTCGGCGGTGACCTGCGCGCCATGCCGCCGCGCGAGCTGGCGCTCGATGACCACATCCGCGAGCTCACCACCTATCTGCACGCGGCGATCTCGCACTTCGTGCGCATGGATGCTCCGGTGGTTGCCGCCGTCAACGGGACGGCTGCCGGGGCCGGCGTGGGACTGGTCGCCATGGCGGACCTCGCCCTGTGCGCGCGCAGCTCGAAGTTCAATCTGGCCTACACGAGCGTCGGGCTCACGCCCGATGCCGGCACGACCTTCCTGCTGCCGCGCACCGTCGGCGCCAAGCGCGCCATGGAGCTGCTGCTGCTCAATCGGGCGCTGAGCGCGGAGGAAGCGCTCGGCTGGGGACTGGTGAACGAGGTGGTGGCGGACCAGCGGCTGCTCGAGCGTTCGGTGGAGGTCGCCGAGCGCCTGGCGCACGGGCCGGGCAGCGCCTACGGCGCGACCAAGCGCCTGATCGCCCATTCCCTCGGCGCCTTCGAATCGCAGATGGTGCTCGAGAGCGAGACCATCGCCACGCAGGCCACCAGCCCCGACGCCGTGGAAGGCATCGGGGCGTTTCTCGAGAAGCGCAAGCCGCGCTTTCCGGGCAAGGGCCCGCGCTGAAGGCGGGCGCGACCCGCAGGCGGCACTCGCATGGTGTCCTTCGTCGCAGCCCTGGTCGTAGCCCTGATCCTCATCGTGGTACGCGTGTACTTCAAACTGAGGGCGGCGCAGCGCGACCGGGCGGCGGGCTGGGACGCACAGCTCATCGAGCGGCTGCGCTCGCGCGGCTACGTGCCCTTCAACGACTATCCGGTGGATTTCTTCCTCGCCCTGCCGGACCAGGCGGCGACCCAGGCGGTGCGCGCGCGGCTCGAGCCGGAGTTCAGCGTCGACATCAAGCCGATGCAGGACGAGGCCGAATTTCCCTTCAGCCTGCACGCCACCAAGAGCATGCGGCTGATCCTGCCCGACATGCAGGCGCTCAGCGCGCGCATGACGGCGCTCGCGGCCGAGCACGGCGGGCGTTACGACGGCTGGGCGGCCTGAAGCTTCAGCGCTTCTCGGTCTGGCGCTTCACGGCCTCGGCGGCGGCGGCGATCGCCGCCGGATCGCCGAGGTAGCGGCGCTCGCGCGGCCGGAGCTGCGCGTCGAGCTCGTAGAGCAGCGGCACGCCGGTCGGGATGTTGAGCTCGACGATCTCGCTCTCGCTCACCTCATCGAGCATCTTCACCATGGCGCGCAGGCTGTTGCCATGCGCCACCACCAGCACGTTGCGCCCGCAGCGCAGCTCTGGCGCGATGCGCGCGTGCCAGTAGGGCAGCACGCGCGCCAGCGTGTCCTTGAGCGACTCGGTCGCCGGCAGCTCCTGGGGAGCGACCCCCGCGTAACGCGGATCGAAGCGCGGATGGCGCTCGTCATCCAGCACGAGCGCGGGCGGCGGGCTGTCGTAGCTGCGCCGCCAGATCTTCACCTGGGCCTCGCCGTGCTGTGCGACGGTCTGCGCCTTGTTGAGGCCCTGCAGTGCGCCGTAGTGGCGCTCATTGAGCCGCCACGAGCGCTCGACCGGGATCCACATGCGGTCCATCTCATCGAGCATGATCCAGAGCGTACGGATCGCGCGCTTCAGCACCGAGGTGAAGGCGATGTCGGCCTCGAGGTGCTCCCTCAGCAGCTCGCGGCCCGCCTGCGCCGCCTCGAGCCGGCCCTGCTCGGTCAGGTCGACGTCAGTCCAGCCGGTGAAGAGATTCTCGAGATTCCAGATGCTCTGGCCGTGACGGACCAGAATGAGTTTTCCGGGCATGGTCAATTGGCAAGCTTACGTACTGTCTCGACGCCCACCGTCAGCGTGGCGAAATCGGCGGCGCCGGCGGAGCGCATGTCGGTGAGCGTGCGCTGCCAATGGGCGAGCTCCTTGCCGGCCGACTCGAGCCAGGCGTTGACGCGCGCGCCGGCACTGCCCCGCTGGCCGCGCGTCAGCACGCGCTCGGTGAGGCGGCGATGCACGCGCAGCGCGCCATCGCGCAGCCCGGTGCGCGCGATCGCCTGCCAGGGCCCATCGACGCCCAGCTTCTCGATGCGGGTGCGCAACCAGTCGACACCGGTGCGTGTGCCCACTTCGAAGTAGACGCGTGCGGTCTCGGTGACGCTGACCTTGTGCGCGGCGGAGATCTCGACGATGTCGAGTGCGGCATTCAAGGCCTCGAGGCTGGCGATGCGGGCCGCCAGCTGCGGCGGCAGTCCCGCCTCGGTGTAGCGGCGGCGCGCCTCGTCGAAGCGCTCGAGCTCATCGCCGGTCAGCAGCTCGGCGATATGGGCCTCGAGCTCGTGCACGCCGCCGCGGAATTCCTTGACCGCGGCATCAACCTGCAGATCGCGCCGCCGCGATGCCAGCAGCCAGTAGGTCGCGTGGCGCAGCAGGCGGCTCGTCTGGAAGGCGGCCTCGTACTGCAGCTTCGCGGGTACGCGGTTGTCGAGGGCTTCGATCTGCTCCCACACCTCGCGCATGGCGAAGATCTCGCGCGCCGCGGTGTAGGCGCGCGCGATCTGCGCCGGCTCGGCGCCGGTGTCCTCCTGGGCGCGCGTCACGAAGGTCGGCCCCATGCGGTTCACCACGCTGTTGGTGGTCGCGGTAGCGATGATCTCGCGGCGCAGCCGGTGGTGGGCGATGGCGCGCGGGAAGCGCTGCTGCAGCGGCGCCGGGAAGTAGCGCTCGAGCTCGTGGGAGAGGTACGGGTCCTCGGGCACGTCGGAGGCCAGCAGATGGTTGTTGAGCCAGATCTTGCTGTAGGCGAGCAGGATCGCGAGCTCGGGCCGGGCGAGGCCGATGCCGCGCTTGCGGCGCTCGAGCAGATCGTCGTCGCTCGGCAGGAATTCCAGTGCGCGGTTCAGGTCGCCGGAGCGCTCGAGCGAGCGGATCAGGTGCTGGAACTCCTGCAGGCGCGCCGCCGACTGCATCTCGAGCGTGCTGATCGCCTGGCCCTGGAGGTAGTTGTTGCGCAGCACGACGTCGGCCACCGCGCCCGTCATGCGCACCAGCAGCCGGTTGCGCTCGGCGCGCGTCAGCCTGCCTTCGGCGACCTGCGGGTTGAGCAGGATCTTGATGTTCACCTCGACGTCGGAGGTGTTGACGCCGGCGGAGTTGTCGATGAAGTCGGTGTTGAGGCGTCCGCCCTTGAGCCCGTACTCGACGCGGCCGCGCTGCGAGAACCCGAGGTTGCCGCCTTCACCGACCACCTTGGCGCGCACCTCCCTGCCGTTGGTGCGCACCGCGTCGTTGGTGCGGTCGCCGACCTCGGCGTTGGTTTCGTCGCTCGCCTTGACGTAGGTGCCGATGCCGCCGTTCCACAGCAGGTCGACCGGCAGGCGCAGAATCGCGCGGATGATCTCGTTCGGCGCCGCGCTGGCCGCCTCGAGCCCGAGCAACGCACGTGCCTCGGCCGGCAGGGCGATCGACTTGAGCGTGCGCGGGAACACACCGCCGCCGCGCGACAGCTGCTTGCGGTCGTAGTCGTCCCAGCTCGAGCGCGGCAGCGCGAACAGCCGCGCCCG
>DASPSF010000147.1:0-3341 GCA_035624075.1 Steroidobacteraceae bacterium
TGCCGAGGTTGACCGTCTCGCCCGGATACCAGACTTTCTCATCCGGGCGCTTGAAGGTCCTGCGCTTCCAGTCGGGCGTCGGCAGCAGTCCCGCCTTCTCGCCGCCGATGTCGATGCCGGTCGGCTCGCCGTAGCCGAAGGGCTCGAGAAAGGCGTCGATGCGATCGATGCCGAGAATCCAGGCAAGCCGGTAGAAGTACACGTCGGACGAGCGGGCGATCGCCTCCGGCATGTCGAGATAACCGCGCGGCTCGTCCTTGTCCGCGCGCCACAAGTGGGCACTCCCCGGGAGCGAGAACACGCCGTTGCAGAACACCTTGGTGTCGGCCTCGATGGTGTGATCGGTCAGCGCGGCGAGCCCGAGCACCGGCTTGATGGTCGAGCCGGACGGATAGGCGCCGCGCAGAGCGCGGTTGAGGAGCGGGGAGTCGATGTCATTGGCGAGCGTTGTGTATTCACCCGGGGTGATGCCGCGCGCGAACAGGTTGGGGTCGAATCCCGGCAGGCTCACCAGCGCCAGCACGTCGCCGTTGGCGGGATCGAGCGCCACGACGGCGCCGCGATGTCCGGCGAGCGCGCCTTCCGCGACCCGCTGCAGGCTGAGGTCGATCGACAGCTCGACGTCCTCGCCCGCGGCCGGCGCGCGCGTGCGCAGGTTGGGCACGAATGCCCCCTGACGCTCCACCGAGCGCCCTTGCGCGTTGACCAGCACCTCGCGGAAGCCGTTCTTGCCGTGCAGCTGATCCTCGTAGGTACTCTCGACCCCGAGCTTGCCAATCAGCGCCGTGCCGGCGTAGGCGGCGCGGTCGATGTGCCGCAGGTCCTGCTCGCTGATCGCACCCACGTAGCCGAGCGCGTGCACGGCGAGATCGCCGTTCGGGTACCAGCGCGTCTGGCGCGTCTTGATGTCGATGCCCGGAAACTCGAAGCGCCGCACGGCGAAGCGCGCCACGTCCTCGTCCGACATGTGCAGGCGGATCGGCACGCTGTCGAAGCTGCGGCTCGATTCGATGGTGCGCTTGAGCTCGTCGATCTGGTCGGAGCGCAGCAGTCCGAGCGCGGCCAGCCGCGCGAGCGTGTCGCGCAGGTTCGAGACCTCCTCGGGCACCAGCTCGAGCTGGTAGGCGGGCTGGTTGGCGGCCACCACCTCGCCGTTGCGATCGAGGATCAGGCCGCGTGCGGCCGGGATCGGCTCGGTGCGTACCCGGTTGCCCTGTGAGAGATCGGAGTAATACTCGTGGCGCACTACCTGCAGCAGCACCAGGCGCGCGATCAGCCCGAGGGTCGCGAGCGCCATCAGCGCCCCGATGACCAGCGAGCGCCGGTCGAATATGCGCTGCTCGCGCCAGTGATCCTTGATGCGGACTGCGGGGCTCACGCGAGCCGCCCCTCGCTGTAAGAGAGAATCGCCGCGGCCGGCGGCCACACGATCGCACCCGTCAGGCAGTGCAGCCAGCGCAGCGGGCTCGTGACCGGGTGTCCGGTCCAGCCGTCGATCGCGAACACCACGAACTCGTAGAAGATGAGCGCGGCAAACACCAGCAGGGACTGCTGGAACGCGGGCTTGGAGCGGATGCGCTGGTGCTCGCGCACCGCGATGTAGGCGACCATCGAGAGCGCCAGCGCGTGCTCGCCGAGCACCGGTCCCTGGAACACATCCAGCAGCAGCCCGCACAGGAACCCGAGGCCGATGCCGCCGGCGCGTGGCGTATTGATCGACCAGTAGAGCACCGTGAGCACCAGGAACGCGGGCCGCAGCACGTCGAGCCAGGTCGGCAGCGGCAGCACGGTGAGGATTAGCGCGACCAGCGCCGTGAGCGCTATGCGAAAGCGCATCTGGCCGACGGTCATGACTGCGGCCTCGGTGGTTCTGCGGGCGTGTCCGCGGGTGGCGGGGATTCACCCGGCGCCGCGGCAGGCTGCGGCGCCGGGGCCTGCGGCGCAGCCGGGTTGTCGTCGGTTGCCGCCGCGGAGGGCGCCGGCGCCGGCGATGGCACGCGGCGCGGGCGCGGGACGCGCAGCGGCGCATCTGCGGCGGGCGGGGCGGCGGCGCCCGCTGCGCCTGCGGCGGCAGCTTCGGCACGCGCGGCCGTGCTGGCGCGCGGCGGAGCCGCGAGCGGCTGCATGGCGGCGTTGCCGCTCTTGACCTCGGCCGCGCTGCTCGCGCTCGCAGCAGGGGACGCCGGGTGACCCTGGCGGAACCACACCAGCATCACCTCCGTGTCACTGTTGATGTGCGAGAGGGCGAGCGCACGCACCTGGGCGAGCGGCTGCACGGCGTCGCGGTGCACCTCGGCCACGCGCGCCACCGGGTAACCCTCGGGGAACACTCCGCCGAGGCCCGAGGTCACGAGCAGGTCGTCTTTGCGGATATCGGCATTGGCCGGCAGGTAGGGCAGCGCCAGCGAGCTGCCGTCGCCGCCGCCGACCGCGATGGTGCGCAGCCCGGTGCGGTCGACCCGCACCGGCACCGCGTGCTCGGGATCGGTGATCAGGATCACCTCGGCGCTCCACGGGCCCACGTGGGTCGTCTGGCCGATCAACCCGCGGTCATCGAGCACCGCCTGGCCCTTGAACACGCCGTTACTGACACCGCGATTGATCAACAGGCGCTGCCTGAGGCCCGACAGCTGGATGTTGATGATCTCCGCCGGCAGCCAGCGGTCGGCCACCGGGGGCAGCGCGTCACGCAGTCCGCGCAGCTCGCCGTTCTCGTGGGCGAGCGCCTCGTAGCGCATCGACATGAGCTCGAGATCGCGCTGCCGCTGGCGCAGCCGCTCGTTCTCAGCGCGCAGTGACTCGCGGGTCTGAAAGCTTTCCCTGATCCAGCGCCAGGCGCTCGGCGGCGAGTTCACCACCAGCTGCACGGGATAGGCGGCGGCCTGCAGCAGGAAGCGCACGTGCTCGAGGTAACGCGCACGCTGATCGAGGTACATGATGACGACCGCGAGCACGGCGTAGAGCGTGAAGCGGAAGCCGGGAGAGCCGCCCCGCCCCTGCAGCGGTCTGCCGGCTGCTGTCCCGAACGCCGTCACTTTTGTCCTCGCGCGCTCCTTGCGCTACTCGAGACCGAAGTGTCCCGGACCGAGCTCATCCATCAGCTCGAGGATGCGGCCACCGCCGCGCGCTACGCAGGTGAGAGGATCGTCGGCCACGACCACGGGAAGTCCGGTCTCCTCGGTGAGCAGCTTGTCGATGTCACGCAGCAGCGCGCCGCCGCCGGTGAGCACGATGCCGCGCTCGGCGACGTCGGCGCCGAGCTCGGGGGGAGTCTGATCGAGCGCCTGCTTGACCGCGCTGACGATCGACTGCAGCGGTTCCTGCAGCGCCTCGAGGATCTC
>DASPSF010000154.1:0-27516 GCA_035624075.1 Steroidobacteraceae bacterium
CGCGCCGACCTCGACCGCGCCACCGCAGAATACCGCGGGGCGGTGCTCGGAGCGCTGCAGGACGTCGCCGACACGCTGCGGGCGCTCGATGCCGACGCGCGTACGCTGCGGGCCGACCTGATCACCGAGACCGATGCGCAAGACACCCTCAACATGACCAAGCTGCAATACAAGGTGGGCGGCGTCAGCTACCTGCAACTGCTGAATGCCGAGCGCGTCTACCTGCAGGCGCGGCAGAACCGCGTGCAGGCCGAGGCGGCGCGCTACGCCGACACCGCGGCGCTGTTCCAGGCGCTCGGCGGCGGCTGGTGGAACCGCCAGGACGACGGGAAGGAGATTCGGCCGTGAACGATGTCAACGAAACCTCGGCTAACCCCGGAACCCCGGTTCACGGATCGATACGGGATCGCCTGGCGGGCCCGGACAAGCTCCTGAAGCGACGCGTGATCATCGCGATCGTCGCGGTGGTCGTCCTGATCGTGTTAATCGCAGGCATCAAGGCCATCATGATCCTGCGGATGATTGCGCAGGCGAAGGCCAACGGCGCGCCTGCGCAGACTGTCACTGCAACGACCGCGGCGTACTCCGACTGGCAGCCGGAGATCAGCGCGGTCGGCAGCGTCCGGGCCGTCAAGGGTGTCGACATCACGACCGAAGTCACGGGCCTGGTGCGCAGCGTCGACTTCCGCTCGGGCGATGATGCCAAGCGAGGTCAGGTGCTCGTGCACCTCAACGCCGACGCCGACATCGCCACGCTGCACTCGCTCGAGGCGGGAGCCGACCTCGCGGCTACCGTCTACGCGCGCGACAAGATGCAGTTCGAGGCGCAGGCGATCAGTCAGGCGCAGCTCGATGCCGACGCAGCCGACCTCAAGAACAAGCGGGCGCAGGCCGCCGCTCAGGCGGCCCTGGTCGAGAAGAAGACCCTGCGCGCGCCCTTCGACGGGCGGCTCGGAATCACGACGGTGAACCCCGGGCAATATCTGAACACCGGCGACAAGGTCGTGACGCTGCAGGAGCTCGACCCGGTCTATGTGGACTTCCATCTGCCGCAGGAGGATCTGGCACAGGTGCGCCCGGGACTCGAGGTGCGCTTGACCCTCGACGCCTTCCCGGGCGAGAGCTTTGCCGGCAAGATCAACGCCGTCGACCCACTGGTCGATTCATCGAGCCGCAACTTCCAGGCCGAGGCCACCGTCGCCAATCCCGCGCACAAGCTGTTGCCTGGCATGTTCGCGCGCGTCGTGGTGCTCGCGGGCGCGCCGCAGCACTACCTCACGCTGCCGCAGACCTCGATTACCTTCAACCCCTACGGATCGACGGTGTTCCTGGTCGAGACGGACGCGAAGGGCAAGCGCACGGCGCAACAGACCTTTGTCACCACCGGCCCGACACGGGGTGACCAGATCGCGGTCCTCAAGGGCATCAAGGAGGGCGACCAAGTGGTCACGAGCGGACAGCTCAAGCTCAAGAACGGTACCCCGATCGACATCAGCAGCGCCCTGCAGCCGTCGGATGCCGCCAATCCTACTCCGCAGGAGCACTGAAGGAGCGCGGCGATGAAATTCACTGACCTGTTCATCGAGCGTCCGGTTCTGTCGGTCGTGGTCAGCCTGCTGATCCTGGTGCTGGGCGCGCGCGCGGTGTTCCAGCTCCCCGTGAGCCAGTACCCGAAGACCGAGAACGCGGTGGTCACGGTCAGCACCACCTACTACGGCGCGGACGCCCAGACGATCGCCGGCTTCATCACCCAGCCGCTCGAGGCCGCGATCGCGCAGGCGCAGGGCATCGACTACCTGTCCTCGAACAGCATCGCCGGGGTCTCGATCATCACCGCGACGCTGCGGTTGAACTACGACGCCAACCGCGCCATGACCGAGATCAATACCCAGGTCGCCTCGGTGCGCAACCAGCTGCCACCGGCGGCGCAGCAGCCGGTGATCACGGTGCAGGTCGGCCAGCAGATCGATGCCATGTACCTGGGCTATTTCAGCGACACCATTCCGCCCAATAGCACCACCGATTACCTGCTGCGGGTGGTGAAACCGAAGCTCGACTCCATCGATGGTGTGCAGACTGCGGAGATGCTCGGTGGCCGCACCTTTGCGCTGCGCGCCTGGCTCGACCCGCAGCGCATGGCGGCCCGCGGCGTGTCCGCCGACGACGTGTACGCGGCCCTCGGCTCCAACAACTACCTGGCCGGCGTCGGCTCGACCAAGGGTCAGATGGTGAGCGTCGACCTGAAGACCAACACCGACGTGTCCTCGCTCGATGAGTTCCGCCAGCTGGTGATCAAGCGTCAGAACGGCGCGCTGGTGCGGCTGGAGGACGTCGCCAACGTGGTGCTCGGGGCCGAGAACTACGACTTCAACGTCGCCTTCAGCGGCCAGCGCTCGGTGTTCATCGGCATCAAGGTCGCCCCGCGCGCCAACATCCTCGATGTGGCCACACGGGTGCGCGCCGCGCTGCCCGATATCGCGGCGCAGCTGCCGACCGGCGTGACCCAGAAGCTCGCCTACGATGCCACCATCTTCGTCACCAGCTCCATCAAGGAAGTCATCAAGACTCTCATCCAGGCGCTCATCATCGTCACGGTGGTGATATTCCTGTTCCTCGGCAGTCCACGGGCGGTGGTGATACCGGTGGTGGCCATGCCGCTGTCGCTGATCGGCGCCTTTTTCATCATGCAGTCGCTCGATTACTCGATCAACCTGCTCACGCTGCTCGCGCTGGTGCTGGCGATCGGGCTGGTGGTCGACGACGCGATCATCGTGGTCGAGAACGTCGACCGACATCTCAAGGAAGGAGTGCCGCCGTTGCAAGCGGCGATCCAGGCGGCACGCGAGCTCGGTGGCCCCATCATCGCCATGACCATCGTGCTGGTCGCGGCCTATGTGCCGATCGGCCTGCAGGGCGGTCTCACCGGAGCGCTGTTCACGCAGTTCGCTTTCACCCTCGCCGGCGCGGTAACCGTCTCGGCGGTCATCGCGCTCACCCTCTCACCGATGATGTGCGCCAAGGTATTCCGCAGCGAGCAGGAGGAAGGCCGCTTCACGCACTTTCTCGACCGCACCTTCAACCGCCTGCGCGACAGGTATCTGCGCACTCTCTCGAGCTGGCTCACCACCTGGCCAGCCGTGGTGCTGTTCGGCGCCTTGCTGCTGCCCTGTGTGGCGCTGCTGTTCATGACGTCGAAGTCCGAGCTGGCGCCCCAGGAGGATCAGGGCGTGGTGCTCGAGGCGACCACCGGTCCGCCGGATGCGACGCTCAACCAGATGCAGGCCTATTCGGATGCCGAGTTCCAGATCGCGAAGAAACTCCCGGAATTCCAGCAGATGTTCCAGATGACGGGCCAGCCCACCGTGAACCAGGGTTTGGGCGGCGTGCTCTTCAAGACCTGGGATCAGCGCCATCGCAGCGCCGCGCAGCTGCAGATGCTGCTGCAGAAAGAATGGAACAAGGTCCCGGGCGCACGCGTCGCCGCGTTCCAGTTCCCGGCCCTGCCCGGCGCCTTCGGCCTGCCCATCCAGTTCGTCATCACCACCACCGAGCCGATCGAGAACCTGAACGAGGTGGCGAGTCAGGTCCTCGACAAGGCACGCGCCAGCGGCAAGTTCTGGTTCATCGACGCGGACCTGAAGCTCGACAAGCCGCAGCAGACCGTGAACGTCGACCGCGATATGGTGAGCGACTTGGGTCTGACACAGCAGAACGTGGGCGGCGCGCTGGCTGCCGCGCTCGGCGGCGGCTACGTGAATTATTTCTCCATCGCCGGCCGCTCCTACAAGGTCATCCCGCAGGTGCTGCAGGTCGATCGGTTGAATCCCGACCAGGTGCTGGACTACTACGTGCACTCGGGCAACGGCACGCTGATCCCGGCGCGTACCCTCGCAACCCTCAAGACCTCGACCGTGCCCGAGACCATCGGCCACTTCCAGCAGCTCAACGCCACCACCATCGGCGGCGTATCCGGAGTAGCCGAGGCGGACGCGCTCAAGTTCCTGCGCGACACCTTGAAGCAGGTCGCGCCCACGGGCTACAACGCCGACTACTCGGGCCAGTCCCGGCAGTACATGCTGGGGTCCGGGAGCTTCGTATTCACGCTGCTGTTCGCGCTCACGATCGTGTATCTCGCGCTCGCCGCTCAGTTCGAGAGCTTCCGCGATCCGGCCGTGATCCTGGTGTCGGTGCCGATGGCTCTGTTCGGCGCGCTGATCTTCATCAATCTCGGGGTGCTGGGCATCTCGCTCAACATCTATACACAGGTCGGACTGGTGACTCTCCTCGGCCTCGTCAGCAAACACGGCATCCTCATCGTGCAGTTCGCCAACGAGCTGCAGCGCGCCGGGCACGCGAAGCTCGAGGCGATCGAGCAGGCGGCGGCCGTGCGGCTGCGGCCGATCCTGATGACGACCGCGGCCATGTGCTTCGGGGTCATTCCGCTCGTGATCGCCTCGGGCGCAGGCGCCGCCGGCCGGCAAAACATGGGCGTGGTGCTGTTCACGGGACTCGCGATCGGGACGCTGTTCACGCTGTTCGTGGTACCGGCGATGTACATGTTCATCGGCGCCGATCACGGGCATGAGGCCCGCGCCCGCGGCCACCAGCAGGCCGATCCGGGGAGTAGTGAGCCGCAGCCGGTGCCGACCTGAGGAGCATGCAGCGATGATCGACCTGTACTACTGGGGAACGCCGAACGGGCTCAAGATCAAGCTGTTCCTCGAGGAGGCGCAGCTCCCCTACCGGATCATTGCGGTCGACATCGGCAAGGGCGAGCAGTTCAGGCCCGAGTTCCTCAGGATCTCGCCCAACAACCGCATCCCGGCGATCGTGGATAATGAGCCCGCGGGCGGGGGAGCTCCCATCCCGCTGTTCGAGTCCGGCGCCATTCTTTTATATCTGGCGGAGAAGACCGGCCGCTTCATCCCCGCGGACCTCCGCGGCCGCGCTCAGGTGCTGCAGTGGCTGTTCTGGCAGGTGGCGGGCCTGGGTCCCATGGCCGGACAGAACGGGCATTTCACCCAGTACGCGCCCGAGAAGCTGCCGTACGCCATCGAGCGCTACGTGAAGGAGACCAACCGCCTCTACGGGGTACTCGACCGGCAGCTCGCCGGAAGCGAGTACATCGCCGGCGACTATTCGATTGCCGACATGGCGTGCTACCCGTGGATCGTGCCGCATGAGCGGCACGGGCAGAATCTCGACGACTTCCCGAGCTTGAAGCGCTGGTTCTACCGTATTCATGAGCGGCCGGCGTGCGAACGCGCCTACATTGGCGTCCAGCAGTCCTACAGCCGCAAGATGAGCGAAGAAGAGCGCAGGATCCTCTTCGGCCAGACGGCCACCTCACACCGGAGCTGAGGCCCCGCTAGACTGTCCCGATGGACAGCTGGCTGAATGACGCCGGTCAGTTCTTCAACTCATCGCCGCGCGTCAGCGCGGTGCCGATCGCGCACGGCGAATTCTGCCTGGTCGTCGACCAGGCACTGGCAAATCCCGAGGGCCTGGTCGGCTGGGCCGCCACGCAGCCATTCGGGCCCGCCGGCGGGTTCGCCTACCCTGGAGTGATCGTCGACGCGCCGCCGGCCGTGTCGGTCATGATCGGCGACTATTTTGCGGAGCATGTGCGCGGGCGCCTCGGTGGGCGCCGCACGCTCTCGACGGCGGTGCGCCTGTCGCTGGTGACGCTGCCACCGCAACAGCTGCGCCCGGTACAGTGGCAGTGCCACCGGGACCGCCAGGGTGGTTCCGCCCCCAACGACCTGCTGCTGGCGGCGATGGTCACCTACCTGTTTCGCGACCCCGGGCTCGGGGGCACGAGCTTCTATCGCTCCCGCTTAAGCGAAGCGGAGACCGAGCGCATGATCAACGACGCTGGCCGTATGCAAGCCGCCGAGTTCAGCGCGCGCTACGGTCTCGAGGCCGGCTACCTCACCGGCAGCAATCGCTACTTCGAGCGCCTGGCGCGGATTCCCGCGGCGTGGAACCGCATGCTGTTCTACAACGGCGGCCTGTTCCATTCCGGCGACATCACCGCACCGGCGCGCCTGAGTGCCGATCCGCGCACCGGCCGGTTGACGCTCAACGGCTTCTTCGCCTGCCGACCCGCGGCGCGCTGAGCACGCCTACTTGCAATCGTCGGCGAGCCCCTGCGTGCCCTGCGCCTGCTCCTGCTTGCAGCGCGCCGACGCCTGGTTGATCTCGGTCTGCTGTTCCTGCCGCCGGCGCTCGGCCTCCTGCTTGCGGGCGATGGCCACCTTTTTCGCATGCTCGAGGTCCTGCTGCAGGCCGGGCGCGTCCTTCGGCCGCTCGAGCGTCGCGACGCGATCGGAGCCGACCGGAATTACCGTGAAGAAGCTCGTCTGCGCGCCGCTCGGCCAGACCGCGCGGACATCCGGGGTCGTGATGTTGGCGGAGGTGCCGTCACTGTCGTAGGTGCGGGTCACCGGCACGATGCCGAGCGACTTGTCGCCCTCGAAGATCTCGGCCCCGTCCGGCGAGCTCTGGTAGGTGAGCAGCGCACTGTGGCGTGGAGTTGTGGCGCACGCGCCGAGCAGCGCGGCCGTCAGGGTGAGGGCGAGCAGCGCCATTTGTTTCATGTCTCCTCCGTGTCGATCCGCGGCTTGGTGCGCTAAGCGGCGCCGCCCGCGGCTGCCGGCGCCGGCACTACAGCGGCCGCGCAATTCTCGGCGATGAAGCGTGCGTGCGAGGGCATGACGCGGGTGCACGCCTCGATCACGCCCGCGACCTCATCGAGGTAGTCTGCGATCTCCTTCTCGGTGAGCAGGTCGGCGAGCGGATGATACGACTGCGCGCGCAGCCGCTGCCCGTGCATGACCTGCAGCCAGCTGACCTTGGTGAACAGCTCGTTGCCTTCCTTGAACAGCCGTCCGTGCGTGCGGAACAGGTTGATGCGCCGCTGCAGGAACTCGGGCACCTCCATCGCGCGGGTGTAATTCCAGAACGGCGTGTCGGTGCGTTCGGTCGCCTTGTAGTGCAGGATGATGAAGTCCCGCACCCACTCGTACTCCAGGCGCATGACCTCGTTGTACTTGTCGCGGTCGGCGGCGTCGAACCCGGCCGTGGGGAAGAACGCCAGCAGATGCTGGATCGACTTCTGCACCAGGTGGATGCTGGTCGACTCGAGCGGCTCGAGAAAGCCACTGGCCAGCCCCACCGCCACTACGTTGCGGTTCCAGCCGAGCTTGCGCCGTCCGGTCGTGAAGCGGATGGTGCGCGGCGCGGCCAGCGGCTCGCCGTCGAGGTTGCCGAGCAGCACGCTGGTCGCCTCGTCCTCGCTCAGGTACTTGCTCGAGAAGACGTAGCCGTTGCCGATGCGGTGCTGCAACGGAATGCGCCACTGCCACCCGGCCTGGCGCGCGGTCGAGCGCGTGTAGGGATGCAGCTCGTGCGCCGAGCGGCACGGCACCGCGACTGCCCGGTCGCAGGGCAGCCAGTGCGTCCAGTCCTCGAAGCCGCTGTGCAGAGCGCCCTCGATCAGCAGGCCACGGAACCCGGAGCAGTCGATGAACAGCTCGCCGGCGACCGTGGTACCGGAGTTGAGCCTGACGGAGCTGACGTAGCCGTCGCCGTCGCGCAGCTGCACGTCGACGATCCGGCCCTCGATCCGCTCGACCCCGCGTGCCTCGCTGTAAGCGCGCAGGTAGCGCGCGTACAGCGAGGCATCGAAATGGAAGGCATAGGCGATCTGCGACAGCGGCGACTTCGGCATGTCGGCGCGCGGGCGCATGAACTTGTCGTGCAGGCACGCCATGGTATTGATGGAGTAGGCGTCCAGCTCCTTGGCCTTGCCGGCCAGGTACTGCTTGAGCCAGTACTGGTGGAAGTCGACCGTCCAGGTGTCCTGCCCTATCACGCCGAAGCCGTGGATGAAGCGATCGCCGAGACGCCCCCAGTTGACGAACTCGATGCCGAGCTTGAAGGTGGCCTGCGTCTGGCGCATGAACTCGTTCTCGTCGAGCTCGAGCATGGCATTGAACAGGATGATGGGCGGGATGGTGGCCTCGCCCACGCCGACCGTGCCGATTTCCTCCGACTCGATCAGCGTGATCGGGTAGCGCCCCTTCAGCACCTTGGCGAACGCCGCGGCCGTCATCCAGCCGGAGGTGCCACCGCCGACGATCACGATCCGCATGGGCCCTGCATCCGCCATGAAGTCCTCCGCAGCCTGCGGATCATTGTGCGCGTATCGCGCCGCAAAAAAAACCGTGCCGCCCCCGAGGGGCGGCACGGCGCATGGTCACTTAACTCAGTCCTCGAACTTATAGTAGAAGCGCAGGTCGTAGTTCGCGCCCGTCTGCACCGTATCGACCGGACCTCCGAAGGCCTGGATCGTCTGGTACTTCGGCTTGTTCATATTGTTGCCTTCGAAGCGGATACCGAAGCCCTTGGCCCAGCCCGACTGGAACTCGTAGCCGGCCTGCGCCGACACCCAGGTCTGCGGCAGGATGTAGACCAGGGACGGATAGCCGCCGATGGTTTCGTTGGCAACGCTGCCGACGTACTCGGAGCGCTTGTTGTCGGCGACGAAAGCGCTGAACCCCCACCTCTCGAAGTAGAAGATCACCTTCTCGTTGATGTGCGACAGGTTCGGCAGTCCCATCGTCAGGTTGGCCGGTACCTGGTTGGCGGGCCCCAGCCCGATGGTATTCGGCACCACCACCGAGCTCAGCGTCGATGACCAGCTGCCGGTGATGCCGAAGCCCTCGAGCCACGAGGTCATCATGCCGAAGGGGAGCGAGGCGGCGAGCTCCATGCCGCGGATGTTGCCGCCGTGGCCGTTGACCGGCTGGGTGAAGGTGCCGAGGTCGCCGCTGCCGCAGGTGGTGGTGGCGGGCGGTGGTGGCGGTATCGCCAGGTTGAGGTTCTGGGCGATCTGCGTGAAGTTGTATCCGCACGCAAAGGTGTACTGCGTGATGTAGGTGTTCAGCTCCTTATAGAACAGCGCTGCGCTGAGGTACGCCTTGGTCTGGAAGTACTTCTCGAACGACAGATCGAACGCCGTATCCTTGAACGGCTTGAGATTGGGATTGCCGGCATTGCCGACGAAGGTTCCGTAGGTTGCGTCCGAAGCGGTCTGGTCGACGGCGACGGCCAGGGTGTTCGCCATCTGGGTCATGTCCGGACGCGCGATCTGCTCGGCGACCGCAAAGCGCAGCAGGTTGCCGTTGCCGAGGTCCCCGGTCAGGTTGAGCGACGGCAGGAAGTCGTCGTAGCTGGTACCGAGCTCGCTCAAGGTCACGGCCGGATTGGTGAGCGTCACGGCCTCCCCGACGTTGGCCACGTAGCCCTGCGAGTCCTGGTTGGTGTGCACCAGCTGGGCGCCCAGGTTGCCGCGCACCGGGATGCCCCACCAGTCGGTCTTGATGTCGAGCTTGCCGTAGAGCGTCGTGACCCGCTCCTCCACCGTCCAGGTCTTGGCGAGAATGTCGGCGTTGTACTTCGGCAGGATGGTCGCTCCCGGCCACAGCAGATTCGTCGGGGTGAACGCCAGGAAATCGAGCCCCGTGCCGCCGACGTTGGTGCCGATGTAGGCATTGCTCGGGAACGGGATGTCGCCGTAGCCGCCGGGCTGCGTCGAGATGACGAGGCCCTCGTCGGTGATGTACTGCTTCTCGCGGTCGCTGTAGTTGCCACCGAACTGCAGCCTGGTGAACATGCCCCAGGTCACCGGATGATCGAAGTCGAGCCGCACCGCGTTCACTGAGTCGGTGACTGTGGGTCCTTTGCTGTAGCCGGCCTGCGGTACGTTGTCCCCCGCGTACGGACCGGACGTGTAGTTGACGCCGCTCCAGTCGTCGATGCTGTGGATGAAGATCTGGGTCGGATCGGTGTAGGGCAGGCTGAGCGACATGCTCGGGATGCCGCCGTTGACGGCCCCCGCGCCTCCCGTGAACGAGAGCGTGTCCGCCGCATCCGCGGTCGCGTAGGACTCGATGTCGCGCTCGATGCGGATGGCCCGGTTGTGATTGAGGTCGAGCGATGCGCCCCAGTCGTCGGTGAGCTGCAGGTGGTGGTTCCAGCCGAAGGATTCGATGGTGTCCTTGTCGAAGATCGCTTCGTTGCGGTCGATCAGCCCGTAGGCGCCCGGCGAGGGTTGGGCGGCGGTCGGCGTATACGCGGGCAAGGCGATCGTGCCGGTATCGACGTTGCCGTTCACGACCGTGGCGTTGGTGATCGTGTCGCCGCTAAAGCCATCCTGCGCCTCCAGAATGTGCTGGTAGGTGTTGATCTTCGCGTAGTAGTAGTCGATCTCGGTGGTGTAGACATCGTTCGGCTTGAACTTGAGGATCGCCGCGCCGCCGTTGCGGTTCTCTGAGTAAGAGTCGGTGGCGTAGTTGATGCCCGAGATCCATTGCGCAGGACCGAGCTGCGCGCCGGTCGGGCTCAGCACGTTGGTATAGGTCGTGTTGCCCCAGGTACCGTCGTTGAGCGAGGAGCTGTCGTGATCGGTGTGCACGAAGCCGATCGCAAACCCGATCTTGCGGTCCGCGAACTGGTCGATGAAGCTCAGGGTATAGCGCTTGCCCTTGCCGACCGGCTCGTTGATGCCCTCGTTATAGCGGTCGCCCTCCCAGGTGCCCTTGGCGATCAGGTGGTCATAGCTCAGGGGGTCGACCAGTCGCTGGTCGATCGTGCCGGCGAGGCCCGCCGTCATCAGCGCCGCATCGCCGGTCTTGTAGACCGTGGCACCAGAGATCAGCTCGGCGGGGTAGACGCTCAGGTCGACGGCGCGGCTGTCGAGCGTGCTGGTCTGCTCGCGGCCGTTCATCAGGTAGCCGTTGAAGTCAGGACCCAGGCCGCGGATGCTGATGCTGGTCGCATTACCCTGGTCGTCGCGCTGCGTGGTCACACCCGGCAGGCGCGCGAGGGACTCGGCAATCGTCGTGTCCGGGAGCTTGCCGATGTCCTCGGCCGAGATCGTCTCCTCGATCGTATCCGACTTGCGCTTCTCGGCGATCGCGCTCTCGATGCCGGCGCGGATGCCGGTGATCACGACTTCCTGGAGCTGCTCCTGTCCCTGCGCCTGGGTCTGGTCCTGAGCGGGACCCTGGTCCGCGGCGCGCGCGACGCCGCCCGCAGCCGTCAGCAACAGGGCTGCGGCTGCCGAGCCGGCGGTGAATCCACGCGAGCGGATGGCGGAGTGGACGAACTGGCTAATCGGGCGGGGCTTCTGCATCGTCTTCACCTTTGTTTTCCCCCTGAGTGTGGTCATAAGGCGCGTGCGGACATGCAGCAGGCTGCACGAGTCATCGACGGCCTTTCCCCCCAACTTATGATCTGGCTGCCATCTTAGTCGCCTTGGGTAGCGCGCCAACCCCGCCGCATACGTATTCATGCGAAAGGAGTAGGCTTTGTGGGACTTCTGCAACGCCTGGAGGGCGCTCACATGATCAGACTGCCAGGGACTTTGGTGCTCGCGGGGCTGCTGGCGCTGCCGGGCCTGCCGGCGGCCGCCGCCGGCGAGAATGCGCCCGTGACGACCACCGTGCTGCTCTCGCCCGCGATGCAGGCGGCCTTCGAGAGCATCTACGGCACACCCGAGGAGGCGGTCCTCGAGCGCACGATCCGCGAGCGAGTTGGCGACGCATTGCACGGAGCCGGGTGCGATGATCTGGCCCAGGTCGAGATCACGTTGCTCGATGCACGCCCGACGCACCCAACCGACAAGCAGATCGGCGACAACCCGGCTCTCGATCGCCTGCGAACGCACTTCGTCGGTGGTGCCGCATTCAGCGTGCGGCTGCTCGATCCGGCCGGCCGCGAGCTCAAGTCGGTGCGCTATGACTGGTACGCGCCGGACGACCGCCACGGCTCGCGCGCCGCCGAGCCGTGGGGCGACGTACGCCTCGCCAGCGAGGGACTCGGGTCACAACTCGCGCACGAGTGCCGCGCGCTCGTGCGCTCGCACCCGACAACCTCCTGAGCACGGCGCGCGCGGCATAGCCGCATACGTATTCATGGCTCCCGCCGGGAGCCCTCGTCTATTGTGCCCGTGAACCGCTAACTAGAGCACCACTCGAGGTGCGTCCGCTCCACCCGGGAGATTGGCCCTGATGCGACTGAACGCCCGGCCCACGGCGGCATGGCGTCTGTGCGCCTCCGCGCTCCTGGCGTCGTTCTGCCTCGGCGCGGCGGCGCGCCCGCCGGCGAGCGTCCCGGACGTCTCCCACGAGAGTGCGCGCGCGAGCGCTGCCTGGATCCGCGACGGAGTGATCTACGAGATCTTCCCGCGCGACTTCTCCGCTGCTGGCAACCTGGCCGGCGTCACCGCGCAGCTCGATCGGCTGCAACAGCTCGGCGTCACGATTCTGTGGCTGATGCCGATCCACCCGATCGGCGAGCTGCATCGCAAGGGACCCTTCGGCAGCCCGTACGCGGTGCGCGACTATGCGGCGATCAATCCGCAATACGGCACCGCCGACGACCTGCATGCACTGGTGCGCGCGGCCCACCAGCACGGCATGAAGCTGATCATCGACATGGTCGCCAACCACACCTCCTGGGACTCGGTGATGATGCGCGATCCGGCTTTCTACAAGCACGAGAACGGCCGCATCGTGCCGCCCGAGCCCGACTGGGACGACGTCGCGCAACTGGACTACGACAATCCGCGACTGCGGGAGTACATGATCGCGATGCTGTCGAAGTGGGTCCGCGACTTCGACCTCGACGGCTTCCGCTGCGACGCCGCCGCCTACGTGCCGACCTCATTCTGGGAGGAGGCCCGCGCTGCGCTCGAGCGAGTGAAGCCCGACATCATCATGCTCGCCGAAGCCGACCAGCCCGATCTGCTGGTACGCGCCTTCGACGTCGACTATGACTGGACGCTGCACGGCACGCTCGAGCGGGTCATCTACGGCGTCGCGCCCGCCTCCGAGCTCGTCGTGACCTGGCGCCGCGAATCGGCCCACTTCCCGCACGCGGCCCTGCACATGCGCTTCTCCGACAACCACGACCAGCGGCGTGCGATCACGCGCTTCGGCGAGCGCGCCGCGCTCGCGGCCTCGGCGCTGATGTTCACGCTGGATGGCGTGCCGATGCTCTACAACGGCATGGAGGTCGGAGATGCGGGCGAGTCGACCGACCCGGCGTTGTTCGAGCGGGTGCCAATTTACTGGGAGTCCGGCTCCGGGCATCTGCGCCGGTGGTTCACACCCTTCTATCAGGGACTGATCGCGCTGCGCCGGACCCACGTGGCGCTGACAGCCGGTGAGGTGGTGTGGCTCGAGAACAGCGACCCTGGCCGGGTGCTGACTTTCCTGCGACGCGCGCCGGGTGAGACGATCCTCGTGGCGATCAACCTCTCCAACCAGCCCTTCGACGGCACGGTGCGCGGCGCCGAGGGCGGCATCAGCGACATCACGCCCGCGGCTCTGCAGTCGCCCGCTCGCCCTGCAGCTGCGCCTTCCCCTCGCCCGCAAGCCGCCCCTGCTGCGCTATCGCTCGAGGCCTGGGGCCTGCGCATCTATCGGGCAACGCCGGGGGCGGCGCGATGAGTGGCGAGCGGTGCCTGACGCTCGCTGCGCTGCTGCTGCTGCCGCTGCTGCCGCTCGGCGATGCGCGCGCGGCCGGCGCCGCCGCACCCTCCTACCTCGAGCGCCTGCCCGAGCAGGAGATCATCTATTTCCTCCTGCCCGATCGCTTCGCCAAGTCCGAGCGGCAGCCCGGGCCTGCGCGCGGCGGCGACCGGCTGGTGACGGGCTACGACCCGAGCGATCCGAAGTTCTATCACGGGGGGTCGCTGCGCGGCGTGACCGACAAGCTCGGATACATCCAGGCGCTCGGGGCCACGGCGCTGTGGCTGGCGCCGGTGTTCGTCAACAGGGCAGTGCAGGGACCTCCCGGCCACGAGAGCGCCGGCTACCACGGCTACTGGATCACCGACTTCATGCACGTCGATCCGCACTTCGGCACCGACGCCGATCTGCACGAGCTGGTGAATGCCGCTCATGCGCGTGGCATGAAGGTCTATCTCGACATCGTCGTCAATCACACCGCCGACGTGATCCGCTACCGCGAGTGCCCGGTCGCACCGTGCCCGTACCGGAGCGAAGCGGACTATCCCTACACGCGGCGCGGCGGGCTCGACGGGGCGGCGATCAACGAGGGCTTTCTCGGGCTCGACGGCCCGCACCAGACCGAGGACAACTTCGCGCACCTGACGCGCCCCGATTACGCCTACACGCCCTACGTGCCCGCGGGCCAGGAGCACCGCAAGGTTCCCGACTGGCTCAACGACCCGATCTACTACCACAACCGCGGTGACAGCACCTTCAGCGGCGAAAGCGTCACGCTCGGCGACTTCTTCGGGCTCGACGACGTGATGACCGAACATCCGCGGGTGGTGCGCGGCATGATCGAGATCTTCGGCTACTGGATCGAGCAGTATCGCATCGACGGATTCCGCATCGACACCGAGCAGCACGTCAACCCGGAATTCTGGCGGGCGTTCGTTCCGGCGATGCGGGCACGCGCCGCGGCGGCGGGCATCGGCAACTTTCACATGTTCGGCGAAGTCGCGACCGACAAGATGGATACCGCGCTGCTCGCCCGGCACGTGCGCGAAGACCACATGCCGGCGGTACTCGATTTCGCTTTCGCGGTCGGCGTGCACGATACCGTGGCCGGCACTGCGGGCACCTCCAGGCTCGCGCGGCTGTTCGCCGACGACGAGGTGTACCCGGACGGCGCCGCCACCGCCCGCCAGCTGCCGACTTTCGTCAGCAATCACGACGCCGGCCGTTTCGGCTACTTCGTACGCCGCGCCCGGCCGCAGATCGAGGCCGGCGAGCAGCTGCAGCGGGTGGTGCTCGCCCACGCGCTGCTGCTGACGCTGCGCGGCGTACCGGTGCTGTACTACGGCGACGAGCAGGGCTACGTGGGCGATGGCGGGGACGCGCGCGCGCGGCAGGATATGTTCGCGACCCGGGTCGAGCAGTACGCGCACGAGGCGCGGCTCGGCAGCGTCACCTCCGATGCCGGCGATCACTATCAGACGACGCACCCGCTGTACCTCGCGATCAGCGAGCTCGCGCACCTGCGCCTGGCCCATCCCGCGCTGCTCTCCGGCCGGCAGCAGACGCGCGCGGCGGCCGAAACCCCGGGCCTGTTCGCGGCCTCGCGCTTCGACCCGGCCGATGGCCACGAGATCGTGCTGGCCTTCAATACCTCGCAGCAGCCGATCGATGCGGTGGTCCGCGTGGAAGCGCGCTCCGCCCGTTTCCGGGCGCTGCACGGCGAGTGCAGCGTGCACAGCGCCGCGCCCGGGAGCCTGCGCGTGCACGTTGCGGAGCTCGGCTACCTCGTCTGCGAAGCGGAAGCCGGCACTTGAGCACCGAGCGCATGATGGCGGCGGATCCGCAGGCCGCGGCGTGGTGGCGCGGCGCGGTGATCTACCACATCTACCCGCGCAGCTTCGCCGACTCGAACGGCGACGGTATCGGCGACCTGGCCGGGATCACCGCGCACCTGGAGTACGTCGCCTCGCTCGGCGTCGACGCAATCTGGCTCTCGCCCTTCTTCACTTCGCCGATGAAGGACTTCGGCTACGACATCAGCGACTACTGCGACGTCGATCCGATCTTCGGCACCCTCGTGGATTTCGACCGGTTGTTGGCGAAGGCGCACGAGCTCGGCCTGCGGCTCGTCATCGATCAGGTGCTGTCGCACACCTCGGACCAGCATCCCTGGTTCAAGGAGAGCCGCACCAGCCGCGACAACCCCCGCAGCGACTGGTACGTATGGGCCGACGCCCGCGCCGACGGCACTCCGCCGAACAACTGGCAGTCGCAGTTCGGCGGCTCGGCGTGGACCTGGGACGCCCGCCGCCGCCAGTACTTCATGCACAACTTCCTGCCCGAGCAGCCCGACCTCAACGTGCACAACCCCGCCGTGCAGGACGCGCTCTTCAAGTGCATGCGCTTCTGGCTCGACCGCGGCGTGGATGGCTTTCGGCTCGACGCCATCAATCATGCGATGCACGACCTTCGGCTGCGCGACAATCCGCCGCTGCCGCCTGGCGGGCGGCCGCCGCGACGCTCCTCGGACTTCCAGCAGGCCCTGCACAACCGGTCGCAGCCGGAGATGATCCCGTTCCTCGAGCGCATCCGGGCGCTGACCGAGGAGTACGGCGGGCGGTTCACGGTGGCCGAGATCGGCGGTGAAGGTGCCGACTCGGACATGCCTGCCTATACCGAGGGGATGCAGCGCCTGCACACCGCCTACGGCTTCAATTTCCTGTACGCGGACACCCTGAGCCCCGCGCTGGTGCGGCGCGCGATGGCCGCCTGGCCGGACACGCCGGGCACCGGCTGGCCGAGCTGGGCTTTCTCCAACCATGATGCGCCGCGTGCCGTGTCGCGCTGGGCGGCGCCCGAGGAACGCGCCGCCTGCGCACGGTTCGCGATGCTGCTGTTGCTGACGCTGCGCGGCAACGTATTCCTCTACCAGGGCGAGGAATTGGGATTGCCGCAGGCGCAGATCGCCTTCGAGGATCTGCGCGATCCGGAGGCGCTCGTCAACTGGCCGCTGACCCTGGGGCGCGACGGGGCGCGCACGCCGATGCCCTGGCTCGCCGCCGCGCCGCATGCCGGGTTCACGACCGGCAAGCCCTGGCTGCCGCTCGGCGCTGGCCACACGGAGCTGGCCGTCGAGGCGCAGCAGCACGACGCACATTCGACTCTCAATCTCACGCGCCACCTGCTCGCCTTCCGGCGCCGGCACGCCGCGCTGCGCACCGGCTCGCTGCGGTTCCTCGATGCGCCCGAGCCGCTGCTCGCCTTCGAGCGCAGGATGGGGGGCGTGCGGTTGCTCTGCCTGTTCAATTTCGGCGCAGCGGCGCAGCCGGCGCCCGTCGAGCTCAGCCGCTCGTGGCGCGTGCTCGAGCAGGTCGGCGGCGCCAGCCTCGAGTCCCTGCCGCGCTGGTCGGGGCTGGTCGCCGCGCCGGTGGTCTAGTGATACCGCACGAACACCGCGGTGGTGCGCGCCGGCACGGTGAAGGTCCCCGAGGCCGCGGTCGAGGTGAACTTCCAGCCCGACAGCAGCGTCGAGTCGGAGCCGGCCAGCTGCACGGGGTGCAGCGACACCTGCCCGCTGCCCGTGCCCTCAGTCACTCCCGCAAATGACGCCAGCGAGAAGTTCTGGGTGCTGGTGCTCGCGTTGTAGAGCACGACCACGCTGTCGAGACCTGAGGCGGTCGCGCTGACACAGCCGACGCCGAGAATCTGCTCGACGATCAGGCCGTGCACCTGCTGGCCCTGGTCGGGGAAACTCACGCAGTTATTGATATCGGTGGCGCTGGCGAGGCGGAACAGATCGGTCGCGCGGCGGACGCCCAGGAATTCCTGAAAACGCGCGGTGACCGCGGCGATGGTGCCCGCATCGGGCACCGGCTTCGAGTTGAGCAGCGGCCCGAGGGTCGCGGCGTTGGCCGCATTGTTGCCGGTGTTCTGCGGCGGCAGTCCCACGCTCCAGTTGTTGTTGGCCGAGCCGTCCCAGTAGATGCGATTGAAGTAATCACCGGAGTTATAGCTGTTGCTGTCGCCGGACTTCGAGCGCAGCAGATCATCAGCACCGTGGACGAAGGCCACGCCCTCGGCGAGCAGCACCAGCGACAGCCCGATGACCTGGGCGCGGCCAGTGTCGGCGATGCTGATACTGGCGGGGTGCTTGTACTCACTGATGTCGAACAGCGTCTCGTTGTCGTGGCAGGCGACGTACACGAGGTTCTCCTGCGGCTGCTGGGTGTAGCCGGTGGGGCTGCCGAAA
This sequence comes from Steroidobacteraceae bacterium, assembly GCA_035624075.1. Classification (GTDB taxonomy): domain Bacteria; phylum Pseudomonadota; class Gammaproteobacteria; order Steroidobacterales; family Steroidobacteraceae; genus 13-2-20CM-66-19. The sequence continues at coordinate 17,791 of DASPSF010000154.1, forward strand.
TAGTCGACCTGCGCGCCGTCGACGCCGGCGCGCAGCGGAAAGCTGGCGAGGTTGCCCGCCAGCCCGACGCTGATGCGGTTCTGCAGGGTAAAGAGCGCGTCGCCCGAATCACCGCTGCAGTCGGGCGTGCTGCTGCCGTTCGGGTCGTAGCACAGACCATTGATGAAGCCCTGGTTGGCAGTCAGGGCCGAGCCGCTGTCAAAGGGGCTACCGCCGCGCACACCATCGCGCAGCCGGTCGTTGAAGGTGCCGATGCCGGTGCCGGCCATGTTGAGCTGCGTCGCCGGCGTGATCACCGCCGACACGGCACTGTTCGGCGTCCAGCCCTCGCCGTAGAAGTAGCTGTAGCCACGCCCATCCGCCGCCGCCACCGCGTTGACCGCGGCGAGTGCCTGCAGCATCGCGGCCTTGGGTATCAGGTCCATCGTGTCGAAGCGGAACCCATCGACCTTGTACTGGTCCGCCCAGCGCACCAGGGTGTCGATCATCAACTTGGCCATCATCGTCCGCTCGGTCGCGGTATCGGCACAGCAGGAGTAACTCTCGACCGCACCGTTGCCGTCCAGCCGCTGGTAGTAGCCCGGCACGATCTGATCGAGAACCGAGTGCGGATCCTCGCCGCTGGCGCTGGTGTGGTTGTAGACCACGTCCAGCACCAGGCGCAGCCCGGTCTGATGCAGCGCCTGCGCCATCTGTCGGAACTCGAGTACGCGCGTGAGGCCGTTGGTGGGATCCGAGGCGTAGCTCGCCTGCGGCGCGCCGTAGTGAAAGGGATCGTAGCCCCAGTTGTAACAGTCGGTTCCCTGAGCGGCGATTACCGCCAGCTCGGCCGCCGCGCCGTCGCCGGTGGTCGCCGGGATTGTCGGGTTGACACAGGTGAGCGCATCGACCGAGGAGAAATCGGTGGCCGGCAGCAGATGCACGTGCGTGAGACCGGCGCCGGCCAGCGCCGCCAGATGCGTCATGCCGTTGCTGGCGAGGTCCGTGAAGGCCAGGAACTTGCCCTGGTGCGCCGCCGGCACGGTCGAGTCGTTGACGGAGAAATCGCGCACGTGCAGCTCATAGACGACGCCGTCGGTGGGAGCCGCGCTGGTGGGCAGAAGCGTCCCCGGCCAGCCCGCCGGGGTCACCGCCGCATCGGCGAGGTTGACCACCATCGCGTGCGTGCTGTCGCCGTTGAGTGAGACCGCGTACGGATCGCTCACGGTATTGGTGACCACGGCGCCGTAGCCGGCAGCCGAGGGGGCCGCCCGGCTGAAGACGCTCACCGAGTAGGTGTAGTACGCCGTGTTGGTCCACGACGAATCAGGCGCCGTGTAGCTCCACACGCCGCTGGTGGCGTCCTCCGTCATGCTCACCGAGACCGGGCTCTGCACGGCAGCGGTCGCGTAGACGTTCAGCTGCACGCTGCTCGCGGTCGGCGCCCACAGGCGAAAAGTCGGCACATCGGTGCTCGCGGCGAACGACACTCCGAGCGGGATGCCCGCCGCGCTGGCGCCGTACACGGCATCGAGCACCGGACCGATCTGCACCTGCGTGCCGTTGGTCGGCGTCGACCCGGAGTACTGAACGACGGCCAGCTGGTCGCGCAGCAGCGTCGCGGCCTGCGCCGCAGTCGCCGCCGGCACGACGAGCGCGATGGCGCCGGCGTACTGGGGAAAGGCGGTCTGCTGGGCAGCCGTCAACGCTCCGGTGGTGAGTTGTACACCGCCCGGATCGTCGCTGCCGGTGATGTCGCTGGTGCCGGCGGCGAGCGCGCCGGTAGCGGAGTAGTAGAGCTCGTAGTTGTGCGTGGCGTCTGCCCCGGGCCAGACGATGGTGGCCGCATCGAGCCAGACCGCCTGGGCGTACGTCAGCACGATGGTATTGCCGCCTCCACCCCCGCCGCCGCCACCCCCGCCGCCACTGACGCCGGGTGCGCCGCCGCCACTGCATCCGGCGAGCAGCAGCAGCGCCGGCAAGGCGCACGACACGGGCAAGCGGCTGGCGTTCATGAGCGCCGATTATCGGCACCTCCGCGGCTGCTGAGGGCCGGGCGAATTCGTATTCATGCCGCAATCATGCCGTATTCATGCCGGGTTTCATTGCGCCTATACTCTGCTGGCAGGGGGGACCGAGTTGAGCAGCGACAAGGCTCATAAGGCCACGTCATTTGACATTGCCTACCAGGCCGGGGTGTCCCAGCCGACCGTGTCGCGCGCACTGCGCGGCAGCCCGCGCGTCAGCGAGGAAACGCGCAGACGGGTACTGGCCGTCGCGGAGCAGCTCAACTACCGGGTCGACAAGAACGCCTCGAACCTGCGCTTTCAACGCTCGAACACGCTGGCGCTGCTGATCTTCGAGGATCCGACCTCGGACGCCTCGGCCATCAACCCGTTCTTCGTCGCGATGCTCGGCTCGATCACCCGCGCCTGCGCGCAGCGCGGCTATGACCTGCTGGTCTCGTTCCAACATCAATGCGGCGACTGGCACAAGGAATACGAGGACAGCCGCAAGGCCGACGGCCTGATCCTGCTCGGCTACGGCGACTACCTGCTGTATCGCGAGCGCCTCGAGCGACTCACCGAGCAGGGGACCCACTTCGTCCGCTGGGGAGCGGTCGAGCCCGGCCAGCCGGGGCTGTCGATCGGGTCGGACAACTTTCAGGGCGGCTATGAGGCCGCGCGGCATCTGCTCCGGCTCGGCCGGCGCCAGCTCGCGTTTCTCGGCGGCATCTCGCGCGGCTGCCCGGAATTTCGCGATCGCTACCGGGGCTTTCAGCAGGCGCTCGCCGAGGTCAACTCACCGGTGAGCGCGGCACTGCAGGTCGATGCCATCAGCACCGAGCAGGCCGGTTACGCCGCCGTCGGCGAGCTGCTCGCGCGCGGCGTGCAGTTCGACGCCATCGTCGGCGCGAGCGACCTGATCGCGCTCGGCGCCATGCAGGCGCTGCAGGAATGCCGGATCGCCGTGCCCGCGGACGTGGCGGTGGTCGGCTTCGATGACATTCCGGCCGCCGGGCTGGTCAACCCGCCGCTGACCACCATCGCACAGAACACGCGGCTCGCGGGTGAAGTGCTGGTCGAATCGCTGCTGAGCCGCATCCGGGACGAGCCCGCCGAGGCACGCATGCTGCCGGCCCGGCTGGTGGTGCGCCGCTCCTGCGGTGCGCGCCCCCCCGAGCTCACGCAGGCCCGAAGCTCACGCCCGTAGCGGTGGCGCCCGGCTGCGGGACGCGCAGCACCAGCAATCCCGCCAGCAGGAAGCTCGCTCCCCCCAGAGCGAGCGCGTAGATCGGCGCCCCGCCGAACAGCGCACGCAGCAGGAATCCGAGCACGCTGGCCGCGACCAGCTGCGGAATCACGATGAAGAAGTTGAACACCCCCATGTACAGGCCCATCTTCTGCGCCGGCACGCTGTCGGACAGCAGCGCGTAGGGGAGCGACAGCACCGAGGCCCAGGCGAACCCCATGCCGACCATGCTGGCCAGCAGCCAGTTGGGGTTACGAATCACCAGAAACGACAGCAGCGCCGCCGCACCCAGCCACACGTTCATCAGGTGGCTGACGCGCAGCCCCAACCGGCGCACCATGAAAGGAATGATCGCGGCGGCGAGCGCGGCGAAGCCGTTGTAGGCCGCAAACAGCACTCCCACCCACAGGGCGCCTTCGTTGAAGGCGTCGGAGTGCGGATCGCTGGAGCCGAAGTGCACCTGGGCGACTGCGGCGGTGGTGTAGATCCACATGGAGAACAGCGCGAGCCAGGAGAAGAACTGCACCGGCGCCAGGCGCCGCATGGCCTCGGGCATGGTGGCGAGGTCGCCCATGAAAGTGGTGAGCGCGCCGGCGCGCACACCGCGGCCGTGCAGCCATTGCGCCACACCCCAGAGCAGCGCGCCGCCGCACACCAGATACAGCTGCCGGTCGAGCTTGAGCAGCCAGATCGAGAGCAGCGCCGCCAGCCCGGCCGCGCCCCAGGCGAGTCCGCGGCGGCGCTCACGGCGCGCGTCGATCACGGCGGCAGTGTTCGCGGGGGCTGCATCGGCGAAGGCCAGGAGCTCCTCGGGCGGGTACTCGCGCGAGCGCAGCACGGTCCAGACGATCGCGCCGAGGAGCACCACGGCGCCGATCTCGAAGGCATGGCGGACCGTGTCCGGAATGCCGGCGCCGGCGGCGGTGGCTACGGCGTGATTGCTGACACCCGCGCGCGCCAGCAGCCACGGCAGCATGTTGCCCAACACCGCGCCGATTCCGATGAAGAAGCTCTGCATGGCATAACCGGCCGGGCGCTGGCTCGGGTTGAGCTGATCGCCGACGAACGCACGGAATGGCTCCATCGAGACGTTGATGGCGCCATCGAGCAGCCACAGCAGCGCCGCCGCCACCCACAGGACCGGCGAGCGCGGCATGAGGACCAGCGCGGCGGCCGCGAGCAGAGCGCCGGCCAGAAAGTACGGGCGCCGCCGCCCGAGCCGCGTCCAGGTGCGGTCGGAGCAGTAGCCGACCAGCGGCTGCACCAGGAAGCCCGACAGCGGCGCGGCGATCCACAAGAGCGGCACCTGCTCCAGCCCCGCGCCGAGACTCTGGAAGATCCAGCTGACGTTGGCGTTCTGCAGGGCAAAGCCGAATTGCAGCCCGAGAAAGCCGAAGCACATGTTCCAGATCTGCCAGAAGGACAGCAGCGGTTTCGTGTGCGGCATGCGCGTACTATGCGTGCTTTCACCGGAGCAGAGGCGCCGCGATTTATGCACACAGCGAGAAGTCGGTCAACGGCCCCGGTCCTGAGTTGTCTGCTCGCATGCGCGGCGGCGGCCTGCGGAGCAACACCGGCCGCTGCCGCGCCGCCGGCGGCTGCGGCGCCGCAGCTGCCGTGGTGGCACGACGCGGTCATCTACGAGATCTATCCGCGCAGCTTCCAGGATTCCAGCGGCGACGGCATCGGCGATCTCAACGGCATCACCCAGCGGCTCGGCTACCTCGAGTCGCTCGGCGTGGATGCCATCTGGATCGCGCCCTGTTATCCCTCCCCGCAGGTGGACTTCGGCTACGACATCTCGAACTACCAGGCGATCGATCCGGTCTACGGAACGCTCGCCGATTTCGACCGCCTGCTGGCCGAGGCCGGCCGGCATCACATCCGCGTCATCCTCGACATGGTGCTCAACCACACCTCGGACCAGCATCCCTGGTTCGTCGAGGCGGCGAGCTCGCGCTCCTCAGCCAAGCATGACTTCTACGTCTGGAACGACGGCCGCACCGACGCCGCCGGCCACCACCTGCCGCCCAACAACTGGGTGAGCCTGTTCGGCGGCTCGGCCTGGCAGTACGTTGCGGCGGTGAACCAGCTCTATTACCACAAGTTCTATCGCCAGCAACCCGATCTCAACTGGCGCAACCCCCAGGTCGAGCAGGCGATGTTCGCCGCCATGCGCTTCTGGCTCGATCGCGGCGTGGCCGGGTTCCGGCTGGATGCGATCACCGCGCTGCTCGAGGACCCGCAGCTGCGCGACGAGCCGGTGCTCGGCGGCACCAACGCGCAGGGCGATCCCAACCTGGAGGAGATCTACACCAACGACCTCCCCGGAAATCACGACATCATCCGCCGCATGCGCGCCATGATCGACAGCTACCCGGGCGAGCGGCTGCTGATCGGGGAGACCTACGTGGCCCATACCGCCCAGCTCGATCCGTGGTACGGAGGCGCGCGGCACGACGAGCTGCAGCTGCCGATGGACACGCTGGTGGGGCTCGACAAGCGGCTCGATGCGGGCCGCTTCCGCCGCCTGCTGAGTGAGGCGCAGACCGAGCTGCACGGCGGTCAGCCACTGCTGGTATTCGACAATCACGACCAGATCCGCAGCTGGGACCGCTACGGCGACGGCGTCCACAACGCCGCGATCGCGCGCATCATCGCGGCGCTGCTGCTCACCTCGCGCGATGCGGCGCTGCTCTACCAGGGCGAGGAGATCGGCCAGGTCACCGCGACTCCCACCCGCGTCGAGGACGTGCGTGACCCGATCGGGGTCACCGGCTGGCCGAAGGAGAAGGGCCGCGACGGCGAGCGCACGCCGATGCAGTGGGACAGCTCCGCGCAGGCCGGCTTCAGCACCAACCCCCGCACCTGGCTGCCCGTGACCGCGAATTACCCGACCGTCAACGTGCAGACCGAGTCCGCCGATCCGCAGTCGCTCCTCAACTGGCACAAGAGACTGATCGCGCTCCGCCGCAGCAGCGCGGCCTTGCACGAGGGCCGCACCGTGATGCTGGACCGCTCGAATCCGCGCGTCCTGACGTATGCGCGCGTGGCCCCCGGCGGCGAGACGGTCCTGGTCGCGCTCAACATGTCGGGCGAGCCGCAAACCATCTCGCTCGGGCTCGCGGCCGCCGGCGTGCACGCAACGCAGCTCGAGACACTGCTCGCCAGCCCCGGGCCCGTTGCGGCAACGGCGGCGGATCGCCCCGTGACACTCGAGCCGTTCGCGGCCTGGGTCGCGGCCGTGAACTGAGGACCCGCCGCCGCCAGCCACGGGTATGCCGGATTCCAGCCCCGTCACGCTGCAGGTGTCGGATCAGCTGTCGGTCTCGGGGCTGCTCGTCCTGCCGCCCGCGGCGCGCGCCTGCTACGTGCTGGCGCACAGCGCCGGCGCCGGCATGCAGCACCCGGCGATGCGTGCGGTCGCCGCCGGGCTCGCGAGCCTCGGCGTCGCGACGCTGCGCTACCAGTTTCCCTACATGGAGCGCGGCTCACGCCGCCCGGATCCTCCGCCGCTCTGCCACGCGACCGTGCGGGCCGCGGTGGCCGCAGCGGCGCGCCTCGTCCCGGGACTGCCGCTGGTGGCCGGTGGGCGCTCCTTCGGTGGACGCATGACCTCCCAGGCCCAGGCGATCGAGCCGCTCGCGGGCGTCCGCGGGCTGGCTTTGCTCGCCTTTCCGCTGCATCCGGCCGGCGAGCCGTCCACTGGCCGCGCCGCGCATCTGGCGGAAGTCTCCATCCCGATGTTGTTTCTGCAGGGCACGCGCGATGCGCTCGCGGAGCGAGCACTCATCGAGGCCGTAGTCGCGCGCCTCGGAACGCGGGCCACCCTGAGCCTCTTCGAGGACGCGGATCACTCCTTTCATGTCCCCGCGCGCAGCGGGCGCACCGATCAGCAACTGCTCGCCGAAGTGTTGCAGCGGCTCGCCGCGTGGGTCGACACGCTCAGGTAACATGCCCTGACCGTGCCCAAGCGCGCCCTCGAACGCTACGCCGCCAAGCGCACCTTCACGCGCACGCCCGAGCCGCCCGCGAAGCTCGCCGCGCGCCGTCACGGCCCGCTGTTGTTCGTGGTGCAGAAGCACGCCGCGCGGCAGCTGCACTATGACTTCCGGCTCGAGCTCGACGGCGTACTCAAGTCCTGGGCGGTGCCGAAGGGACCGTCGCTCGACCCCAACGACAAGCGCATGGCGGTCGAGGTCGAGGATCATCCGTTCGACTACGCCTCCTTCGAGGGGGTGATCCCGGAGAAGCAGTACGGCGGCGGCAACGTGATCGTGTGGGACTGCGGGGCGTACTCGCCCGATGAGGGCGGGCAGTACTCCTTCAGCGACCGCGGCGAGGCCGAGCGGCGCGTGCGCGCCGAGCTCGCCAGGGGCAAGCTCAGCTTCCTGCTGCGCGGCGAGAAGCTCAAGGGCTCCTTTACGCTGGTGAAAACCCGCACCGGCAACCAGTGGCTGCTCATCAAGCACCGCGACCGCTTCGCGCAGGCCAACGACGTGCTCGCGCAAGCTGCGTCCGTGCTCTCGGGCCTCACGCTCGATCAGATGACGCCCGCGAGCACGCCGCCGCGGCTCGACGCCGGGCTGCTCGCGCCGGCCGGGCCGTCGGAGGCGATGCCGCGCGAGCTCGCGCCGATGCTGGCCGAGAGCGCCGAGGCAGTCGATCCGGACCCGCAATGGCGCTATGAGCCCAAGCTCGACGGCTACCGCGTCATCGCCTACGTCCGCGGCGCCGACGTGCAGCTCAGATCGCGGCGCGGGCTCGACCTGACGGCTTTTTTTCCGGAGCTGACGGAAGAGCTCGCAGCCCAGGCGATCGAGCAGATGATCCTCGACGGCGAGATCGTCGCGCTCGGGCTGGGCGGCCGCCCGTCGTTCAACGCGCTGCAGAATCGCGCGCAGCTCAAAAGCGCCACCGAGATCGCCGCCGGGCGGCGCGACAGCCCGGTGGTGCTGGTGTGCTTCGATCTGCTGCACTTCGCCGGCCTCAACCTGCGCGGCTCGCCCTATCGCGCGCGCCACCGCTATCTCGCGCAGTGCCTGCTGCCGTCTGCGCACCTGCAGCTGGTGCATTGCTCCGACAACGGGCCCGAGCTCTACCGCGCGGCGCTCAGCCATGGCTTCGAGGGCGTGGTCGCCAAGCGCATCGACTCGACCTATCAGCCGGGCAAGCGCTCGCGCGCCTGGCTCAAGATCAAGGCGGCGCAGTCGGCCGAGTTCGTGGTCGGCGGCTTCACGCGTGGCAAGGGTGCGCGCGACCCGTTGGGCGCGCTGCTGCTCGGCTACTTCGACGGCCAGGCACTGCGCTACGCCGGACACGTGGGCTCGGGACTCGACGCCGAGGTGATCGCCAGGCTCCTCGAGCGCACCGCCGGACTCACGCGCAAGGAGTCGCCGTTCGCCGACCAGGTGCCGCTGCACCGTCCGACCACCTGGCTCGCGCCGAAACTGGTTGCCGAAGTAACCTTCAGCGAGTGGACACCGGCCGGATCGCTGCGCGCGCCGGTGTTCGTGCGACTGCGCGACGACATCGAGCCCTCTCAGGTGAAAAAGCCCGACCCACGCCGCAAGAGCGCCGTCAGTGCCGATCCCGCGCCCGCGGGCCGGGGCGGGCCGAAGCGCGCGGCGAACAGCGCGACGCGTGGCGTGCGCGCCGCTCCCGATCCACCCGATGCGGTGGGCCTGATCCTCGAGCAGCTCGACAACCGTGCGAACCGCCTCGATCTCGAGGTCGCCGGCGGGCGCATCCGCCTCACCAACCTCGACCGCGTTTACTGGCCGGCCGCCGGCAAGGGCAGCCCGGCGGTGACCAAGCGCGACCTGCTGCGCTATCTCGCGCGGGTCGGGCGCTTCATGCTGCCGCACCTCGAGGACCGGCCGCTCACCATGATCCGCATGCCCGAGGGCATCGGCGGCGAGCGCTTCTTCCAGAAGCATTGGGAACAGAAGCTGCCGCAGTTCGTCGAGACCGTCACCGTGTTCTCGGAGACCAAGGACGAGCAGCAGCGGTATCTGCTCGCCAACAACCTGCCGACGCTGTTGTGGCTCGGGCAGATCGGCACGCTCGAGTTCCACGTCTGGCATTCGCGCGCCCGACCGGGGCCCGACACGCCTAACGCCAGCACCGACTACGCGAGCTCGCTCGCCGCTCTCGAGGCCTCGGTGCTCAACTACCCCGACTACCTGGTGTTCGACATCGATCCCTACATCTACTCGGGCAAGGAAGCGAAGGGGGCGGAGCCCGAGCTCAACAGGAAAGGCTTCGCGGTCGGTAAGCGCGTCGCGTTCTGGCTGCGGGCGCTGCTCAAGGAAATGGGCCTCGAGGCCATCATCAAGACTTCCGGCAAGACCGGTCTGCACATGTTCGTGCCGATCGAGCGCACCGTGACCTTCGATGAGGCCCGCCAAATCTGCGAGACCGTGGGGCGGCATGTCATGCGGGCGCATCCGAAAGACATCACCATGGACTGGGCGATCGAGAAGCGCACCGGCA
>DASPSF010000027.1:0-15667 GCA_035624075.1 Steroidobacteraceae bacterium
GCCGCTGCACGGCGTGTCGTCGAAACTCCGCTGCGCACGCGCGATCGCCGCCGTGCTCGCAGCCCGCCGCGATCGCCTGCTCGAGCCCGTACAGCAGGCTGTTCAGATCGACCGGGATGATGGCCGTCGTATCGATCGTCTGCTTGGTGCGCGCGTCGGCAAACCAGCGGGAGCTGAAGTCCCAGCCGCTCTCGGCGGCGGCACGAATGTCGCGGTAAACCTCGGCCGGCGCCCGCCCGCTCGCGCGCGCCAGCTCGACGTCCTCGCGATAGGACTCATCGCGCGGGGTGTCGCGATCGTCCCAGTAGCGGTTGAGGATCGCCCCGTCGGGAAGCGCCACCACGCGCCGATGCGCCTCACCGGGCTTGAGCTGCCCTGCCCCCTCCATCCAGAACTCATACTCGCGCCTGAGCTGCGGCAGGTAGCGGGCATATGCGGCGTCCGCTCCACCCGGCAGGAGACCTACCATCGCGAAGAAGAACGGCGGCTGAGAGCGGCTGAGATAGTAGCTACGCGTCCCGTTCGGTATGTGCCCGTAGCTGTCGATGAGGTAGGCGAAGTCCTGCACCATGCCGGCGACCAGGTCGCCCCGCCCGCTGTCGACGAGTCCGAGCATGGTGAAGTACGAGTCCCAGTAGTAGATCTCGCGAAAGCGCCCACCCGGCACCACGTAGGGTTTCGGCAGCGGCAGGAGTGAGGACCACTGGGGCGCGGTCGTGGTCGTCCGGGTCAGCTGACTCCACAGGCCATCGATATGGGCGACGAGGGTCGCCGGTGCGGATGTCCCCGCCGCCGGCCCGGAGACTGCGGGGAGCGTGAAATGGGCATCCGTGAAGCGCCTGAGCGCCGCCGCAGAATCCGGGCGCGCCGCATGGTACTCGCCGAGAATCATCTCCGGTGCGGCATCCGGCACGGCGTCGACGAAGGTCTTGCCGTCGGGATAAATCGCCTCGGTCTGCACCGCGACGAACAGGTCCTTGAACAACACCTGCGGGGGCTCGGGATAGTCGGCGGCGCGCGCGGCCACCAGTGCGCCGAGCGCTGCCCCGCCCAGGGCAAGACGACCTAGGGCTGCTCCCACGACTCGGTCGGCACGTCGCTCGGCAGCGGCAGCGAACGGATGTAGGTGACGAGCGTCCACACACCATCGGCCCCGAGGACACCGCCGAAGGCGGGCATGCCCTTCGGCCGGCCGTAGTAGATCGAGGAGAACACCTCCGCATCGGCGCCACCGTAGCGCCAGCGCCCATCCCCAAGGTTCGGGGCGACCCAGCCGGTGGCCCCGAGGTTGTGGCAGCCGTCGCAGTTCATCGCCGAGAAAAGCTGCTCGCCGGCCTTGGCCACGGCGGCATCCCCGGCGTGCGGGTTCCTGAGCGCCCCGCCCGCGGGCGCGATGCCGCCGGCCGCGAGGTGTGCCTCGTAGGCGATCGCGGGCGGCGTCGCACTCGCCTCCGGGGCCGGCGGCGCCGCGGAGCGGGCGCAGGCGGCGAGCGTCATGCACCCCAGCACTCCGAGTACGTGCGACCGCTTCATAGCCCGAAGATCCAGACGATGCCGCCCTGGCTCGTGTGGCGCGCGATGTCCTTCATGAACTCCGCGGGCTCGCGTATATCGGTCGGGTCGTCGGAGCGTGTGTCCCCGGCGAGCAGCGCCCAGTCCCCACCGATGCCGGCGTAGATGGCCACATACTCCTTGCCGTCCGGACCGCGGTACGCGATCGGGTTTCCCACGACTCCAGAGCCCACCTTGAATTTCGAGAGCAGCTGCCCCGAGTGCGCATCGACCGCCTTGAACCAGCCGTCGAGCGTTCCATAGAACACGACATCCCCCGCGGTCACCAGCGCGCCGCTCCAGCTCGGGTACGACTCCTTGTCCTCCCAGGCCTTCCTGCCGGTCGCGGCATCCCAGGCGATGAAGGCGCCGAGGTTCCCGCCGGGGCCCGGATGGTAGGCGAAATCGACGCCTATATAGGGAGTGGCCCGAAGGTGCGAGGCGTGCGCGGCCCCATAGTCCATGCAGAGGTTGTTCGTCGATGTATAGAAAAGATGGGTGCGCGGCGAATAAGCCGGCGGCGACGCCGGACTCACCGCGCCCTCGAGGCTCGGGCATACACCGGTCACTTTGCCCTTCGAGACCCCGGTTTGCTTGCCGGGCTCAATCACCGGACGAGCGCTCGCGAGGTCGACCGACTTCGCCCAGGTCACCGGCGCATACGGCGCGGCGACCAGCAGCTTCCCGGTGGCGCGATCCAGCGTGTAGGCGAAGCCGTTCTTGTCGAAGTGCACCAGCGCCTTGACGGGCTGGCCCGCGATTCCGAGGTCGACGAGCACCATCGCGCCGGTCGCGTCGTAGTCCCAGTTGTCATGCGGCGTGAACTGATAGGCCCATACCAGCTCGCCGGTACCCGGGCGGCGTGCTAGCACGCTCGCGCTCCACTTGTTGTCGCCGGCCCTCGCCTCCGGATCATAGGGGGCGGCGTTGCCCGTGCCGTAGTAGATGAGATCGAGCTCCGGGTCGTAGGAGATCCAGCCCCAGACCGGGGCGCCGCCGGTTTTCCAGCTCTCGCCCGCCCAGCTCTTCACGCCGACGTCGGCTCCGCCGTCGTACGGCGGCCTGAAGGTCTCCGGCCGCGCGAGCATGTCCGCGTCCGGACCCATGTTGTGACCGGTCCATACGATCTGACCGGTCTTGAGGTCGAGACCTTTCAGCCAGCCATAGATGCCGAACTCGCCGCCGGAGGCGCCGACGATCACGCGGTCGCGCACCACCAGCGGCGCCATCGTGACCGTCTCGCCGTTGCCCATGTCTGCGATCGCGGTCTTCCACAGCTCCTTGCCCGAGCGCGCGTCGACCGCCACGGTGTGGCCGTCGAGGAGGTTATAGACGATCCGTCCATCGAGGAAGAACGCACCGCGATTGACGGCGTCGCAACAGGCGACACCGAGTGCGTTGGAGCTGACATCCGGCCGATACTTCCAGCGCAGCGGATAGCCCTCCTTGCGCAGGTCGAAGGCGTACAGCACGTTCGGCCAGGGAGTGACGACGTACATGGTCTCGCCCACCACCAGCGGCTGGCCCTCGTGGCCGGCGAGCACTCCCGTCGAGAAGCTCCACACGGGATGGAGCGAGCGGGCGTTCTGCGCGTTGATCTGGGTGAGGCCGCTGTAGCGCGTGGTCGCATAGTTCTTCGCGGGCATGGTCCACTGGCCGTCCTCGGCCGGGCCGGCTGGCGCGCCCTGCGCGCACGCGGTCCGTTGCGGGATGCAAGCCGCGGAGCAGGAGAGCAAGATGACGACGATGGGCTGACGGAGCATGGCGGAGGATTATAAGTATGCGCACACGCATCATCCATGCGAAGGAGGGAATTGCCGTGTCGAGGATAATTCTGACTCTGAGCCTCGGTGGGCTGCTGTGCGGCTTGGCCGGTGCGCGCGCCGATGAAGCGCCGACACCCTTCGACGGCGTATGGAGCACGGTCGTCACCTGCCCGGCGGCCGACGGTGCTCTGCCCTACTCTTATGAGTTCCTCTCGAACGTGAAGGGCGGTGTCCTGCACGGTGAGAGAGGAGCGGCCGGTGCGCCCGGGTGGCTCCAGTTCGACGGCCGCGTTCTGCCGGATGGGTCGGTGAGCATTTCAGCGCACGGCATCGTCGGCAGCGAGCGCGCCGCGGTCGGCGAGCGCCCGCGCGGCACCCCGTACAGCTACCACGTCGAGGCGAAGCTCGCCGGCGATTCCGGCAGCGGTCACCGCACCCGCGGCCGCAACTGTGCGGTTGCCTTCAGCAGAAAGGCGCCCTGATCGGCACATCGGGTGTCCGGCGCGCGCCCTCCGTCGTGGCGCGCGCCGGGCCGTCTGACGATCCTGAACCGTCAAGTCAGGCGCACAAGACCTTGCCGCACTGCGGCAGAGCGCACATCCGAGGGGCTCGAATCAAGAGACCCCGGCTTAAGTGTTGGGCCTCCTGGCCGATGCATGGGAGCCGGCGGTAGGTAAGCGGAGCCGGTTGTGTGATCGAATTCACAGAGAGGACGCATGGACAGCGACGAAACCCCCAAAGACGACGGTTCGATCCTTGGACCCAGCCTGCGCTTCAAAGGCGAGTTGACCGCCGCTGAAGATCTGCTGATCGAAGGACAGGTCGTCGGCAACATCAAGCACTCGCGCCGCCTCACGATCGGCAAGAACGGCCATGTGAAGGCGCAGATCGAGGGCCACATCGTCACGATCGCCGGCACCGTGGAGGGCGACGTGCAGGCGCAAACCTCGGTCGCCGTCATGGAGGGCGGGCGCCTCAACGGCGATGTGCGCGCACCGAGCGTCAGCATCGTCGACGGTGCCGACTTCAACGGCAACGTCATCATGGACACGAGCAAGCGCGGGCGCGGAGCCGGGCGCGACACGGAGAAGCGGTGATTTATGGCACGTAACATCATGTCGGTCTTCGGCCCCAACGGGCGCGCACCCGGCGCAGAGAATCCGGCGGCGGCAGAGGCCGCACCCGGGGCGGCGGCGGTTGCCCCCAAACAGGGCGCCGCGCTGGCGCTCATGACGCTCGGCAAGACGCTGGTCTTCAAGGGTGAAATCTCCGCCGACGAAGATCTGGTGCTGTTCGGCCGGGTCGAGGGCTCGATCACCCACACGGGCAGCGTGACCATTGCCCTGGGCGGCGTCGTGACGGGCAACGTCCACGCGCGCACCATCACCATCCGCGGCACCGTCGAGGGCGATGTCGAAGCGACCGAGTCGGCCACCGTCGCGCCGAGCGCGGTGCTCAACGGCGATATCGTCGCCCCGCGTGTCAGCATCGTGGATGGCGCCGAATTCAACGGCTGCGTAAAGATGCCGCCGCGTGCGGCGGCCGAAGCGAAAAAGGTCGTCAAGGCGCCCGCGTCCGCTCCGGCACCGGAGTCCAAAGCGCCCCTCAGCGACCCGGAAGCGGCCCGGGTCCTCGGCGAGCGCTCGGAGCCCTGATAGCGCGCTCGCAATAGTCAGGCCACGAGCACGTCGCCAGCGTGACCGACGCCGGCGGCGCATACATACAACTGCTTGAACGCTACGGCCATCGCGCGCGCCGCGCGATGCGCCGCGGCGCGAAAAGCGTTATCGTGGGCGCGGCGGTGAGTTGAAGGCACAGAGACGCCCACTGCAGCTCGACTGCAGAAGGGCGCGCCGTTTGCCGCCGGTTTTGCCAACAACATCAAACAACTCTGAGGGGAGTCCAACTGTGAATGTTTATAAGATCGTTGGATTGTTGGGTGTGCTCGTCGCAGTGGTCGCCGCCTTCGTGAGCGTGCCCTACGCCGAGCCGATCATCGCCGTCGCCGGCCTGATCGTCGGTATCAGCGTCGCGGGCGAGCACCACGTGCGCGTCATCGTCTCGGCCCTGGCACTGCACACGGTGGCAGGCGCCTTCAACGGCATACCCGGAGCCGGCCCGCCCATTACCGCGATTCTGGGCAACTTCGGCACCCTGGCCGCAGGCGCCGCGCTGCTGATCATCGTGCGCAACATGTACGAGCGGCTGAAGCCTTAAGGCTCGGCGGCAGGCACAGGAGGACCCGCTGCGGCGGGTCCTCCTTTTTCCGGTCCTAGTAACGGATGCCGAGCTCCACGCCGAAGAAGCGCGGCGCCGTGATGTCGGTGAACGGCGTACCGAGTGTCGTGGCGGTGATATTGTTGATGCCGGTGGCGTACTGCTTGTCGAACAGGTTGTTGCCGTAGACGGCCACCGTCACGGGCGCGCGCCCACCGCTCGTCCAGCCGAGCCGTGCGTCGGCCCGCGTCTCGGACGTTCCGATCGAGAATGCCGGGATGCTGAGACAGCTACCCTGCGCCGCGGAATCGGCGTTGCAGCGCTGCGCGCCGGTGTAGGCGCCCTGGAGCGTCAGCGTCAGGTTACCGCCGAATACCTCGTGCCAGCGGTAGTCGAGGCCGCCGGCCATGGACCAGAAGGGCGTGCCGACCGCCTGACCGGCGAGATTGGTGCCATCGGGAGCGACATAACTCACGTAGGTCTGGTCGATGTAGGCGGCAATCAAGCGCAGGCTCATGGCATCGGTCGCCTGCCAGCGCGTCTCGAAGTCGATGCCGCTGGCATGCTGATCGCTGGTGGTCACCTCGTATTCCGGAATCACGCCGGTGTTGGTCACCAGCGTAAGGTTCTGCAGGTGGGTGTACAGGTAGTAATACACCGACGCGTTGAGCAGCAGCCGGTGATCGAGTAGCTCGCTCTTGACGCCGAGCTCGTAGTTGCTCACGTACTCGGGATCATAGATAGCGCCCGGCTGCAGCGCGTTGTAGCCGCCGGCCTCGTAGCCGCGCGAGTAGGAGAGGTAGAACAGCGTGCTGTCGGCGGGCTTATAGTCGAGCACCGCACGCGGGCTCACGTCACTCCAGCTGTCATGCAGCCGGTAGGGCGCCGCGGTCGAGACCGGGTAGTTGAACACCAGATTCTGGTCGTAGGGGAACGGCGGCAGCGGGAAGCCGACGGCTGTGAGCTCGGCGAGGCTCGCATCGAGCGCCGCGGCGGTGCGCGTCGGGTTGTACCAGCTGAAGTCCTTGTCGTCGTCCGTGTAGCGCAGGCCCGTCGTCAGGTTCCACTGCGGCGCCACGTGCCAGATCACGTCGCCATAGAGCGCCGCGGCCCGCGCATACAGATGGTTGAACATGCTCTCCTGCCACGGGTCGCCGAGCAGCGAAATGCCGAGCAGCGGCTGGGTCACCGCGCTGATCGGCCCGAACACGCCCCCGGGAATGCCCTGGGTGTTGTTGAGCAGCGTGTCGATGGTGTCGGTGTAGAGGTTGAGCTGGCTGTCCTGCGAGCCGTCATCATAGTAATAGCTCGCGCCGACCACCCAGTCGGCCAGCGCCGTCTTGCCGTTGAGCGTGAACTCCTGCGAGTAGCTGGTGTTGTCCTCGATGTTGGCGTCGTCGAAGTACAGATACAGCCGGTCGGTGCCGTCCTGGTCCTCGCGATTGAAGGTGTCGAAGTGCCGCCAGGCGCTGATCGAGGTGAAGTCGCCGAAGTCGAACGAGTGCTCGATGCGCAGCGTCAGGCCGTCGAAGCTGCGCGTCTCGCGCCCGTCGACCACGTCGTTCATGAGCGGCGCGGTGAACGGGCTGATCCAGGTGGCGGGATTGGGCGGGTAGGTCGGCAGTCCGGGCGCCGGCGGCAGCGGCACCACGCTGATCGCCGGACGCGCCGCCTGATTGAGATTCTCGTGCTCCCAGATGAGCCGCACGCTGGTGTCCGCCGGCGCCTTCCACAACAGCTGCGCGCGCAGGCCCCAGTCACCGTCGCCGTGGTAGTCAGCGCCGGTGGCATCATCACGCAGCCAGCCGTCGCTGCGGTTGTCGACCAACGACACCCGCCCGAAGAGGCTGTCGCCGAGCGGCGCGTTGACCATGGCGTCGAGGTACTCGGTACCGTAGTTGCCGAAGCGCGCCGTGGCGTTCGCGGCGAACTCGTCGGTCGGTGCATTGCTCACCACCGAGATGGCGCCCGCCGCACTGTTGCGGCCGAACAGCGTCCCCTGGGGCCCTTTGAGCACTTCGACCCGCTGCACGTCGTCGAACAGCAGCAGCGCCCCACCGGTCTTACCCGCATAGACGCCGTCGTCGTAGATGCCGATCGGCGCATCCGTGCCGATGCCGAAGTCGCTGATGCTGATGCCGCGCAGCGTGTAGCCGGGCTGCGTGGGCTGCTCATCGCTGACGCTGAGGCCCGGGATGTAGCCATCCATGCGGGCGAGATCGGTCGCCTCGACGTTCTGCATCTCCTGGGTGGTCACGACCTGCATGGCGATCGGTACGTCCTGCGAGGCCTGGGTGCGGTGCTGTGCGGTGACCGTGACGGTCGCCAGCTCCCCGCTGTCCGCCGTGCTGGGCGCCGGCCCGGCGGGCCCGACGTCGGCTGCGGCGAGGCGGCTCGCGACGAGCGCCAGCGATGCGAGCAGGGTCGAAGTTCGGCGGATACTCATGATTTCTTGTGTCTCCCAGGTGAATACTTCAGCTGCCACAGCTCCCTGGCATGGCAGCAATCCATTCGCGAATGAGCGCGAGTCCCTCGCGGTGCTCCGTGCCCCGCCCCTGCTCCGGCATCATCACGCCCGGCTCGCGCGAGGCCATGCGGAAGGGAAGGATCGAGTCCTCGGGGTGTCCCGGCACGATGTCAAACAGGTGGTCGCCCGTGCCCCGCCCGGCGGCGACCGGTGGCTTGCACACTCCCAGGTGCCGATCGGGCGGCGTGCCGACGTCGAACGTCAGTGCCGTGGTGTCGGCGGGTCCCGTGGGGTTGTGGCAGTGCCCACAGTTGATCTCGAGGTAGGCGCGGGCGCGCGCCTCGACGGGCTGGGAGGCATCGCGCCAGGCGGCGGCGCGCGGCACCTCGGCGGCCGGCGGCAGCCCGGTGAGATAGCCGACCTTCACGAGATAGGCGAGCTCGTTCTGTACCCCGTCGGGGTAGGCGTAATCGCGGTTCAGATGGCGCGCCTTGGGTCCGATCGGTGCGATGGCGCGCGTCTTGAGGTTGGTCACGTGGCAGCCCGCACACTGATTCTCGTTCGGCACCACATAGGTGAATGGCTCACTGGTGCCGTCATCGCCAACCAGCACCAGCGGCATCTCATCGCCCGTACGCGCCAGCTCCGCATCGGTCTGCTCGGCGTTCCACACGTAGGGCAGCGCTTCCCAGCCCCGCTCGCGCCGCACCAGCAGCCGCGTCTCGATGAGGCGGACGTTCCTGAGGTCGAGCCCGCTGCCGGCGAAGTCTCGCGACTGATCGTAGGTGCGCGCCACCGCCGCTGCACCGCGTCCCGCGCGCGGGTAGTAGAAGGTCTTGCTGATGACGGTGCCGACCGGGAAGTCGAAGGTCTGCGAGTCGGAGTAACGCGCCGCGGTTCCCGGCGGCATCCACACTGTGCGCAGCTTGTGCGCGTAATCGCTGAACAGCGGCGTATTGAGGTCGAACGGCACCACGCCGCGGTTGAGCGCCAGAGCGTCGCCCTCGCGGAACACGACCTGCCAGTCGCTGAGATGCAGCGGCCGACCGGCTGGAAAGAAATGCACCGCGGGCGGCGGTGTTCGCGCGCAGCCCCCGATCGTGAGCGCAGCGACCAGCGCCCCCACGAGCCAGGAAGCGGCCCGCGCCGGCGCGCGCCGGCCATCGCTGCAATCCACGCTCAGGTCCTGCCCGGCAGCTCGACCGCGTCCAGTTTCGGCAGCTCGCACTGGAACTGCATCGTATCCGTGCTCGGGTTCTTGTACTTGTGCGGGCCGTCGGCGTTCAGCACGCCGGCGTCACCGTTTCTGATGCAGATGCGCTCCTCGGCCGGCGGCAGCCCATTGACCAGATGCTGCTCATCGCGATAGCCGTCCCAGACGATGTCGGGAAAGTGACCGTTGAGTCCGAACATCGCTACCTTGAGAGTCTTCAGCTCCAGTCCGTCGGGAGAGTCGCCGCCGCCGGAGAAGCGGTTGTCGTAGATGAAGATCGCGCGCGGGTACGGATCGTAGTGCGGGTCGATCCCGGGCTTGTTGTAGTAGTTGGTGGAGAAGTAGGCCGAGATGATCAGATTGGCGGTCTGGTTGTCGGCGATGTCGTTATCGAAGATCTCGACCTTGCTGTTGGAGTTGACCACCACCCCGGAACCCGCCGGCACGCTCGCCACCGCCGCGCCCTTGGCGGCGAAGCTGCCGAGGTTGTTCCTGAACACCTTGTTCCTGAAGACACGGGTCGAGTGTCCCGGCTGACTGAGATTCGGCATGTTGAACACCAGGATTCCGCCGGTGTTGCCGGTGGCGACGTTGTCATAGACGTCGGCGTGAATGGTGTTCTCGATCTCGATCCCGGCGACGTTCTGCTCGGCATGACAGCGGCGCACGATCACATCGGTCGACTGGCCGACGTAGATGCCGGCGTCGGACGCTCCCCATGAAGAGGAGTCCTCGATCAGTATGTGGTGCGAGTGAACCGGGTAGATGCCGTAGGCGCCGTTGGTCGTCTGCGGTCCACCGGTCCAGGCGACGCGCACGCCGCGGATGGTGAGGTGGTCGCCGTCGTTGATCTTGAGCCCGTCGCCCTTGCTGTCTTCGATGGCGAGGTTCTCTATGGTGAAGTCGCTGCCGTAAACCAGTATGCCCTCAGGACCGGAGATCTCGTTGCGGAACGACAGGATGCTCTGGTCGGCACCGGCGCCGCGGATGGTGACTCCGTTGGCGCGCAGCGTGAGCACACGGTCGAGCGCGTGCCTGCCGGGCGGAATCTCGATGACGGTGCCGGGCTGCGCATCGAGAAACTGCTCCTGCAGCTGCTTCTGGAAGGCGGCGTCGGCGGCGCTGAGTCCCGCCGGCTGAGACGGGCCCTGCCGGCTGCAGCCCGCGGCGGCCGCAAGGCATGCGGCAATCAAGGCAAGTGAACGCATCGGCGATCCTTGTAGCAAGGTGGGGCGGCCGTAGCCCTTTTAATTGTGGCCTGCCAGATAAAAAAGGCCGCGCACGATACCACGGCTCCCGCTGCGCCGCACTTGGGAAAAACCCCCGTGGTGCCGGCACCACGGCCGCGGCCGTTATGTAGGATCGCGCCCGGCTGACGCTACATCACGGGCAGCTCGCGCAGGACATCCGGCGGCATATGGGCTCGCACGCTCGCGGGCGG
Source organism: Steroidobacteraceae bacterium (assembly GCA_035624075.1). Lineage (GTDB taxonomy): Bacteria > Pseudomonadota > Gammaproteobacteria > Steroidobacterales > Steroidobacteraceae > 13-2-20CM-66-19. Next base: position 10,656 of record DASPSF010000027.1, read on the forward strand.
CTGGTTCACGAGGTCCTTGCTCACCTCGGCCGCGACCTGCAGACGCACCGAATCCGGCAGCATCTTGCGAAGAACCCCGAGAAACGGCGGCGCCGCCATCACCACCAGTCGATCGAACTCGGCATTGCGTTGCGCGTGCTCGAGCTGCCCGGCCACCTGACGGGCGAACACCTCGGCCTCGTGCTTGCGCGGCCGGCGCTCTCCACCGGTACCGTGGTGAGCGGTAGCCCCGCGCCGCCCGGGGCTCAGCAGGGCATGATCGGAGAACCGCCCGGGCCGATCGGACTTAAGATCCCGGTCGTGCAGGTGCGCGAGCGGATCCGTCAGCCGTGTCGCAAACTTCGGATCCCCGGTCCTCGAGTCCAGGTCGTAGAACGCCGCCTCAGCCTGATTCGCGACGACGATACGGATACGCATATCTCCTCCCTATGCTTCGACTTCGGCCGCGGAATGCTCGTGCGCCTTCTCCGGCTTCTCGGTCATGATCGCCTCCGTCAGCATGAGCACGCTGGCAACGGAGACTGCGTTCTCGAGCGCCGTCCGCACAACCTTGACGGGATCGACGATGCCCGCCTCGAACAGATCCACGAACTGCTGCGTGGCCGCATCGAAGCCCAGGTTGCCGGCGCTGTGCAGCATGCGATCGACTACGACACCGCCATCGGCGGCTGAATTCTCGGCAATCTGCCGGGTCGGCGCCTCGAGTGCGCGGCGCAGAATCGCGACTCCGGTACGCTCATCGCCGGCGCATTCGCCTTCCGCCGCCGCCACGGCCGCACTCGCCCGCAGCAACGCCAGACCACCGCCGGCCACGATGCCCTCGGCGACGGCGGCCTTGGTCGAGCTGATCGCATCGTCGAGTGCCTCTTTCCTCGATTTCATCTCCGACTCCGAAGGCGCGCCGGCGCGGATGACCGCCACGCCGCCCGACAGCTTCGCGAGGCGCTCTTCGAGCTTTTCGCGGTCATAATCACTGGTGGTTTTCTCCAGCTCCCTGCGGATCGTCTGGATACGGCCATCGATCTGGCTCTTGGCGCCGCAGCCCCCGATGATGGTGGTGTTGTCCTTGTCTGCAACCACGCGCTTCGCTCGCCCCAGCTGCGAGAGCTTGACGTCCTCGAGCTTGATGCCGAGCTCCTCGGAGATGACCTCGCCGCCGGTGAGCGTGGCGATGTCCTGAAGCAGCGCCTTGCGGCGGTCCCCATAGCCGGGCGCTTTCACGGCGACACTCTTCAATACGCCGCGCATCTGGTTGACGATCAGCGTCGCCAGCGCCTCGCCCTCGATCTCTTCCGCGATGAACAGGATCGGCTTGCCGGCCTTCGCTACCTGCTCGAGCAGCGGCAGGATGTCCTTGATGATGTTGAGCTTGCGGTCACACACCAGCACGTAGGGATCGTCGAGTACCGCTTCCATGCTGTTCGGATCGGTGACGAAGTACGGCGACATGTAGCCGCGATCGAACTGCATCCCGTCCACCACCTCGAGCGTGGTCTCGGTGGTCTTGGATTCCTCCACGGTGATGACGCCGTCACCCCCCACCTTCTCCATCGCATCCGCGACCAGCTCGCCGATGGTGGCGTCGTTGTGGGCGGAAATGGTCGCGACCTGCGCCTTCTCCTTGCGGCTTCCTACCGGCTTCGCCATGGCCTTGAGCGCCTTGACCGCCGCCGCCAGCCCGCGATCGAGACCGCGTTTGAGGTCGATGGCACTCGCTCCGGCGGCGATGTTGCGCAGGCCTTCGGCATACATGGCCTGCGCCAGTACCGTCGCGGTACTCGTGCCGTCGCCCACGGCATCGCCGGTCTTTTCCGCCGCCTGCCGCAACATGCGCGCCCCGAGGTTCTCCTCGGGATCGGCGAGCTCCATCTCCTTGGCGATCGTCACCCCATCGTTGCAGACGATCGGTGCACCCCACTGCTTCTGGATGAGCACGGACTTGGACTTCGGTCCGAGCGTGATGCGCACCGCATCCGCCAGCTGCGCGGCTCCCCGCAGCACCTTCTCGCGCGCAGCGGATCGGAACAGAACCTGCTTTGCCGTCATCGGCCCACCGTCCCTGTCGATTTCGCCTCCAAGCGCAATTCTGGACGCCGCGCGGCCAGAATTGAGGTCGCACAACTACCTAGGGCTCCCCGCGCCCACCGCTAAGCACAAGCCACCATGGCGCGCGCCAGGCGGGCAATTCCGGGCGGCGGTGGAACTACGGGGTGGCGATCTGGCTGAAGACGCGCGTGCGCGCGTCGTAGCCGAGGACTTCGGCGTATCGCCCCCAGTCGATCAGCGTCCACAGTGTCCGCTGCGCATCCTCGCGATGCAGATGATCCTGCAGCTCGAGCTCGAAGCGCTCGCGCGGCGCCCGGTGATCCGGGCGCTCCTCCAGCACCTGCACGACGTGCGCCGCGAGCGGCACAAAGCGCAGCAGATGCTCCCTGAACAGGCGTTTGCGCTCCTCGGTCGTGCTCCCGGCAAATACCCGTCCGGCGGCCGTGAGGCGGATGGTCGTCCCGTGCAGCTCGGCGAAGCCGAGCAGCTGCAGCCCGGCCACGACCGGCAGCAGCTCGTCGACCTTCAGAGCAAGCGTCCCGGCAATCTCCGGCAGCTCGCACTGTCCCCGGTAGGCGGGGGCTGCGAGCGTCTCCACGAAACCGTTCAGTCGATTCACGGCCGCGCGCGGCAGCCCGTGCGCCTGATCGGCCGGCGAGGCGCTGACGGCGGCGAGCGTTTCCGCCATGCGCGAAGTCAGCGTTGCATAGATCTCGCCCACCAGCGCCCGGAAATTTCCCGCCAGGCGGTTGCGCGGATGCGCGAGCGGAATACGGATCTCTGCAGCAATCTGCCCCGGGTGGGAGCCGAGCACCAGGACGCGGTCGCACATCAGGACCGCCTCCTCGATGTTGTGCGTCACGAGCAGCACGGCCTCGGTCGGCAGCCTGCGCTCGACCCACAGGTCCATGAAATCGGTGCGCAGCGTCTCCGCGGTCAGGACGTCGAGGGCCGAGAAGGGCTCGTCCATCAGCAGCAGCACAGGGTCGCTGACGATGGCACGGGCGAAGCCAACACGCTGGCGCATCCCCCCGGACAGCTCACGAGGGTAAGCCGACTGAAAGCCGTCGAGCCCTATCAGATCGATGGCCGCCAGAGCACGCCGTTCTCTCTCCGCCGCCGGCAGGTCGAGAGCGTCGAGACCCAGCTCCACGTTGCGTTGCACCGTCAGCCAGGGGTAGAGCGCGAATGTCTGGAACACCACGGCAATGCCGGCCGCCGGTCCCGGGAGCGGCTGGCCGTGATAGAGCACCTCTCCCGAGGTGGGTTTGATCAGCCCGGCGGCGATCCGCAGCAGGGTCGACTTTCCCGAACCCGAGCGCCCCAGGAGCCCGAGGATCTCGCCCGATTTGAGGCTCAGATCGATGTTCGCAAGTACCGCGAGCGGCTCGCCGGATGGCTTCGCGTAGGCCATGCACACCTGGCGCAGATCGAGGATCGGAGCTGGCTCTGGCGGCATGTCAGTCGAGGCGCGTGTGGCGCTCGGCAAAAGCGTACAGCGGCCGCCACAGCAGGCGGTTCATGGCGACCACATACACCGACATGACAGCGACTCCGAGGGCAATGCGCGGGTAGTCGCCCGCCTGGGTCATCTGCGTGATGTACGCGCCCAGGCCTCCACCATTCAGCTTAGTCGAGCCCCAGTTGACCGCCTCCGAGACGATGCTGGCGTTCCATGCGCCACCCGAGGCGGTGATCGCGCCGGTCACGAAGAAAGGAAAGATTCCCGGCAGGATGACCTGCCGCCACCAATGCGGCGATCGGACGCGGAAGCTGGCGGCCGCCTCGCGCAGATCGCTCGGAAAGGCGCTCGCCCCGGCAATCACGTTGAACAGGATGTACCACTGCGTGCCGAGGATCATCAGCGGGCTGAGCCAGATGCCCGCAGCCAGGCGATATTTCACGATCACGAAGACCGCCAGCGGGAACAGCAGATTCGCCGGGAAGGCAGCCAGGAACTGCGCGACCGGCTGGACCAGGGCCGTCAGCCTCGGTCGCAGCCCGACGGCGACACCGATCGGCACCCAGACGACCGAGGCGAGCGCCACCAGCACCATGACCCGCAGCAGAGTGAGCAGGCCGCTGCGGCTCGCCTGCGACACATCACTCCACGAGAGCGTGTTGCGGGCGAAGCGCAGCAGCGTCCAGCCGAGGGCGGCGATGGCCCCGGTGACCGCGGTCAGCCAGATGACATCGAGCAGGCGCTGCGACGGCGGGTGCCGCAAAGGCGGCAGGTGGACTCTCGGCAGCAGGCGCGCATCGCCCACGCGCTGCAGGCCTGCCGCCACGGCCCGGTTCACGGACTGAAAGATCGCCGCCTGCTGGAACAAGGCCAGCACCCAGCTGCGTGGCGTCAGCTGCGCGGCCGTCTGCTCGAAGCGAAATTTGTCGCTCCATGCCACCAGCGGCCGAAACAACAGCTGGTCATAGAGAATGATGGCGACGCTCATGGCGACGATCGCCCATCCCACACAGGCGAGGTTGCGCTCCTCGATGGCGCGCGCCACGTAGGAACCGACGCCCGGGAGCGCGATCTGCAGATCGCCCACCGAGATCGCCTCCGACGCCACGACGAAGAACCATCCTCCCGACATGGACATCATGGTGTTCCAGACGAGCCCCGGCATGGCGAACGGCACTTCGAGACGCCAGAAGCGCTGCCAGGGCGAGGAGCGGAAGCTGCGGCTCGCCTCGTCGAGATCGCTCGGCACCATGCGCAGCGACTGATAGAAGCTGAAAGCCATGTTCCACGCCTGGCTGGTGAAGATGGCGAAGATCGCCGCCAGCTCGGGTCCGAGCGTGTTGCCGGGAAAGAGTGAGACGAAAAAGACCACCGTGAACGACAGGTACCCCAGCACCGGGACCGACTGCAGCACGTCGAGCAGCGGTATCAGCACCATCTCTGCGCGCCGGCTCTTGGCGGCGACCGTCGCATAGGTCAGGGTGAAGAGCAGCGAAGCAACCAG
>DASPSF010000032.1:0-13482 GCA_035624075.1 Steroidobacteraceae bacterium
CCGGCGACGTTGAGGATCAGGTCGCCGTCGCGCACCCAGGCGCCGCTGCCGGTGCCGAAGCTCACGTTGCTCAGCTTGCTGAACGCCTTCTGCTCGCGCGCCACCTGCTGCAGCGGCGGGCCGAGAAACTCCCCGAGCACCAGCTCCACGCCGATCAGCAGCCCCGCCGCGATCAGCGTCGTGCCGGCGAGACGCATCACCGACACGCCGGTGGCGCGCACCACGGTGAGCTCGCTGCCGCGTGCCAGGCCGCCGAGGCCGAGCAGCGCGCCGATCAGCACCGTGATCGGCAGCAGCTCGTAGGCCTGCTGCGGAAGATTCAACAGCGTGTACCAGAGCGCGCTCCACACGCTGTAGTGGCCGATGCCGATGTCGTCCTGCTGGTCGATCAGCACCCACAGCCCGCCGAGCATCAGGAACACGATCATCACCAGCAGCACCGAGCTGAGGATGGTGCGCACCAGGTAGCGGTCGAGCACGCTCACAGGCGCCGCACCCGGTAGCGCAGCCGGTTCATGAGCCCGGGCCCGACGATGATCGCAAGCGCGAGCAGCCCCACCACCGCGTGCGTCCACCACAGCCCGAGCGACACCGGCACGGTGCCGCGGCCGAGCCACACCTTGCCGGCCGAGACCAGGTTGAGATAGATGAAGTAGATCACCACCGCGAGCCAGACGCGCGCGTAGCGCCCCTGGCGGGGCTTCAGGCGCGCGAGCGGCACGGCGAGCAGCGCCAGCACCATGCAGGTGAGCGGCATGGCGATGCGCCACTGCAGTTCCGCCCGCTCCGGGAGCGAGCGCGAGCCGATGAGCTCCGCCGTCGGGCGGGCCTCGAGCGCCGTGACCACGTCGCCCGACTGTGGCACGCGCACCGGCACGACGTGCTCGGCGAAGCGCAGGATGCGGAACTGCGCGCTGCCGGGCACGCCCTCGAAACGCTCGCCGTCATAGAGCGTCAGGATGTGCGTCAGCCCATCGGGCGTCACCTCGCGCCGGGCGCGCTGCGCGAGCGCGACCTCGACCACCGGTCCGCGGTTGCGCTCGACGAACACGTTACCGAGCGTGCCGTCCGCGTTGACCTCCTGCGCATAGACCACGGCGTTGCCGCCGCCGAAGCTGCGGAACTTGCCGGGCGCGATGGGGGCGAACTGTCCGGCGCGCAGCGCCTCGTTGCGCAGGCTGAGCGCGCGTACCGTCGCCGCCGGCGCCAGTACCAGGGTGAGCCAGGCGAGCACCGCGGTGAGCAGCGCCGCGAGCAGCGCCACCGGCAGGTAGACGTTGATCGGCCCCGCCCCGCAGGCGAGCGCCGCCGCCATCTCGCTGTCGTGATACAGCCGCCCGAACGCGAGCACCACGCCGAGCAGCAGCCCCACGGGCAGCAGCACCCACAGGTACTGCAGCGCCCCGAGCCCGATCAGCTCGAGCACGACGCTCTGCGGGTACTGGTTGGCCGCGGCCCGCTCCAGCACCCCGACCACCTGGTTGGCGAGCAGGATCATCAGCAGCACGGCGGTCACCACCAGCCACGCCGCCGCCACTTCCCGCAAAATGTAACGTCCGAGAATGGTCCCCAAAACCCACTCCAGCCTCTTGGGTTACACTGCACATCGCGCGCTGAACAACACCAACGGAGCGACGCGCCTAAGAGGATACAGCGAATGGAATTTGCGCTTTGGACTAAAGGCCTGGCCGGGCTCGCGGTCGACTGCCTGGTCGTGGGAGTGTTCGAGGAGGCCGAGCTCGGCGCCGAGGCGCGCGCGGTGAATGCCGCCTGCGGCGGACGGCTGCAGCGCCTGCTGACGCGCGGGGACTTCAGCGGCCGCGCCGGCGAGACGCTGCTGGTCACCGAGGTCACGGAGATCCCGGCGCGGCGCGTGCTGCTGGTGGGCTTGGGCAGCCGCTCGCAGCTCTCGCGGCGCAGCTGGCGGCGCGCCTGGGGGGCTGCGCTGACCGCCCTCGGCCGCACCCGCATCGCGAGCGTGGCGCTCGGACTCGACCGCCCCGCGGCGCGCGAGCTCGACGACTACTACTTCGGGCGCGCGGTCGCGGAGGTCGCCGGCGCGACGCTCTATCGCATCAACGATCTGAAGACCGGCAAGAAGCCGCCGGCGCCGGCGCTGAAGAAGGTGCTGGCCGGCCCGGTGCGCAAGGCGGACGCCGCCACGCGCGGCTTCCGGCACGGCGCGGCGATCGCCGGCGCCGCCAACATCCAGCGCGATCTCGCCAACCTGCCGGCCAACATCTGCACCCCGACCTTCCTCGCCGAGGAGGCGCGCGCGCTCGCCCGGCGGCAGAAGTCGCTCAACGCCAAGGTGCTCGACGAAGCGGCGATCCGCCGCGAGAAGATGGGCTGCCTGCTCGCCGTCTCGCAGGGCAGCCGGCAGCCGCCGCGCTTCATCGTGCTGGAATACCGCGGCGGCAAGTCGGCGCCGGCGCCGGTGGTGCTGGTCGGCAAGGGCGTGACTTTCGACACCGGCGGCATCTCGCTCAAGGATCCGCCCGCCATGGACGAGATGAAGTTCGACATGTCGGGCGCCGCCGCAGTGATCGCCTGCCTGACGCTGGCGGCGGAGCTGCGCCTGCCGCTGCACGTGGTGGGACTCATCGCCGCGGTCGAGAACATGCCCGACGGCAAGGCGGTCAAGCCCGGCGACATCGCCACCAGCGCCTCGGGCCAGACGGTCGAGATCTTGAACACCGACGCCGAGGGACGCCTCATCCTGTGCGACGCGCTGCACTACGCGCGGCGCTTCCGCCCGGCCGCGGTGGTCGACATCGCCACCCTCACCGGTGCCTGCGTGGTCGCGCTCGGCCATCATCACGCGGGTCTCATGGGCAACGACGCAGCGCTCCTCAAGCAGCTGCTCGAGGCGGGCGTGCGCGCCGAGGACCGCTGCTGGCAGCTGCCGCTCACCGAGGAATACTTCGAGCAGCTCAAGAGCAACTTCGCCGACTTCGCCAACGTCGGCGGCCGCGACGGCGGCGCGATCACCGCCGCGACCTTCCTCGGCAAATTCACCCAGGGGATGCCCTGGGCGCATCTGGATATCGCCGGCACCGCCTATCAGGGCGGCGCCGCCAAGGGCAGCACCGGCCGGCCGACACCACTGCTCGCGGATTTCCTCATCCGGCGCGCCGGGCGCTGACCCTCCCCTATAATCGGCGGACGTTTCCCGGTCGCCGTCGCATTCAATGGACAAGGTGTACGCGCCGCAGGACATCGAGCGGCGCATCTACGAGCGGTGGGAGTCCCACGGTTGGTTCGCACCGCGTGGGCGCGGCGTGCCCTATTGCATCATGATCCCGCCACCCAACGTGACCGGGACGCTGCACATGGGGCACGCGTTCCAGCACACGCTGATGGACGCACTGACGCGCTACCACCGCATGCGCGGCGAGGACACGCTCTGGCAGCCGGGCACCGACCACGCCGGGATCGCCACCCAGATGGTGGTGGAGCGCCAGCTCAATGCCGAAGGACGCCACCGCACCGATCTCGGGCGCGAGGCGTTCATCGAGCGCGTCTGGCAGTGGCGCGCGCAATCCGGCGGCACCATCGCCGAGCAGATGCGCCGCCTCGGCGACTCGGTCGACTGGTCGCGCGACCGCTTCACCATGGATCCGGGCCTCTCGCGCGCGGTCACCGAGGTGTTCGTGCGGCTGCACGAACAGGGGCTCATCTACCGCGGCAAGCGCCTGGTGAACTGGGACCCGGTGCTGCTCACGGCGCTCTCCGACCTCGAGGTGCAGTCGGAGGAGGAGGAAGGCCAGCTCTGGCACCTGCGCTACCCGCTCGAGGACGGCAGCGGCCACGTGGTGGTCGCGACCACGCGCCCGGAGACGATGCTGGGAGACGTGGCGGTCGCGGTCCACCCCGACGACGAGCGCTACCGGCACCTGGTCGGGCGCAACGTCCTGCTGCCGCTCGCGGGACGCGCCATTCCGATGATCGCCGACTTCTACGTCGATGCGAACTTCGGCTCGGGCTGCGTGAAGATCACCCCGGCGCACGACTTCAACGACTACGAGGTGGGTGCGCGGCACGGCCTGCCGCTCATCAACATCTTCACCGAGCGCGCCGCGCTCAACGATGCCGCGCCGGAGCGCTTCCGCGGGCTCGACCGCTTCGAGGCGCGCAAGCGGGTCGTGGCGGAGCTCGAGGCCGCCGGTCTCGTCAAGGGCGTCGAGAAGCACCGGCTCGTGATCCCGCGCGGCGACCGCAGCGGTGCGGTGCTCGAGCCCTGGCTCACCGATCAGTGGTACGTGAAGATCGCGCCGCTCGCCGCTCCCGCCGTCGCCGCGGTCGAGGACGGCCGCACGCGCTTCGTGCCGGAGAACTGGGCGCGCACCTATTTCGAGTGGATGCGCAACATCAAGGACTGGTGTGTGAGCCGCCAGCTGTGGTGGGGACACCGCATCCCCGCCTGGTACGACGCCGCCGGCAACGTCTACGTGGGGCGCGACGAGGCCGAGGTGCGCGCCCGCCACCGGCTCGACGCGCAACTGCCGCTGCGCCAGGACGAGGACGTGCTCGATACCTGGTTCTCCTCCGCCCTGTGGCCGTTCTCGACGCTCGGCTGGCCCGATGAGACCGAGGCGTTGCAGCGCTTCTACCCGGGCAACGTGCTCGTGACCGGCTTCGACATCATCTTCTTCTGGGTCGCGCGCATGATGATGATGGGCCTCAAGTTCATGGGCGAGGTGCCGTTCCGCGACGTCTACATCACCGGCCTGATCCGCGATGAGCACGGCGACAAGATGTCGAAGTCGAAGGGCAACGTGATCGACCCGCTCGACATCGTCGACGGCATCGCGCTCGAGGCGCTGATCGCCAAGCGCACCAGCGGCCTGATGCAGCCGAAGCTCGCCGGTGCCATCGAGAAGGCGACGCGCCGCCAGTACCCGGCCGGCATCGCGCCCCACGGCACCGATGCGCTGCGCTTCACCTTCGCCGCCCTCGCCTCGCCGAGCCGCGACCTGCGCTTCGATCTCGGGCGCGTCGGCGGTTACCGCAATTTCTGCAACAAGCTGTGGAACGCGGCGCGCTTCGTCACGATGGCGGTCGGCGATGAGCCGCCGCCGCCCGCCGGTGCGGCGGTGGAGCTGTCGGTGGCCGACCGCTGGATCCGCGCCCGCTTCGGCCGCATGCTCACCGTCGTCGAACAGGCGCTGCGCGACTATCGCTTCGACTTCGCCGCTTCGGCGCTCTACGAGTTCACCTGGTACGACTTCTGCGACTGGTATCTCGAGCTCACCAAGCCGGTGCTGCAGTCGACCGACTCGGCCGCCGCGGCGCGCGCGGGCACGCGCCGCACCCTGACCGGCATTCTCGAGGCGCTGCAGCGGGCGCTGCATCCCTTCATGCCGTTCATCACCGAGGAGATCTGGCAGCGTGCCGCGCCGCTCGCAGGTTGTGCGGGCGAGACCGTCATGCTGCAGCCCTATCCGGGCGCCGCCGAATTTCCGCCGGATGAGGCGGCGGAGCGCGAGACCGCCTGGATCCAGGCGGTGGTGCTCGGCGTGCGCCAGATCCGCGGCGAAATGAACATCAACCCGGCGAAACGCATTCCGCTGCTGCTGCGCGAGGCGAACGCCCAGGAGCGCGAGTGGGCCGCGCGCCATCGGCCGTACCTCGAGCGTCTCGCGGGGCTCGAGAGCGTGACGGTGCTTACCGGCAGCGCGAGCGCCCCGCAGTCGGCCATCGCGCTGGTCGGCACGCTCGCGCTGCTCGTGCCGATGGCGGGCCTGATCGATGCGCCCGCGGAGATCGAGCGGCTCACCAAGCTGATCGCCAAGGCGGAGAAAGACTTGGCTCTGGTGCGCGGGCGCCTGGCGAGCGAGAGCTTCGTCGCCAACGCACCCGCAGCGGTGGTGGCCGGGGATCGTGAGCGCCTCGCCGAGCTCGAGCGCACCGTGGCGGGACTCAACGCGCAGCTCGAGCGCGTGCGCGGACTCGACGCCCCGTGAGCGCGGCCACCAGCGTCCCCGGCGACGGCGGCGGGCTGCGCCCGGTGCTCGCCACGCTCGAGACCATCATTCTCGGCAAACCGCGGCAGATCCGGTTGTGCCTCGCGTGCCTCTTGGCGCGCGGACATCTGCTGATCGAGGACGTGCCGGGCGTCGGCAAGACGACGCTCGCCCACGCGCTCGCCCACGTGCTCGGGCTCGCGTGGCAGCGCGTGCAGTTCACCAGCGACCTGCTGCCGGCGGATATCATCGGCGTCTCGATCTTCGACCGCGCGCATCAGCGTTTCGACTTCCGCCGCGGCCCGATTTTCACCCAGCTGCTGCTCGCGGACGAGGTCAACCGCGCGAGTCCGCGCACGCAGAGTGCGCTGCTCGAGGCGATGGAGGAGCGCCAGGTGAGCGCCGACGGCACCACCTACCGCCTGCCCGACGTGTTCTTCGTGGTCGCGACGCAGAACCCGCACGAGCAGCTCGGCACCTTCGCCCTGCCCGAGTCGCAGCTCGACCGCTTTCTGATGCGCGTGACGCTCGGCTACCCGGACGCGGCGCACGAGCGCGAGCTGCTGCGCGGCGGCGAGCGGCGCGAGCTGCTGCCGGAGATTCCGCCGGCGCTCGACCCCGCGGGCGTGCTGCGTGTGCAGCGCGAGGTGCGCGCCGTGCATGTCGCGGACGCGCTGCTCGACTACAGCCAGGCGCTGATCGCCTGTACGCGCGAGCGCAGCGACTTGAAACTCGGTCTCTCGCCGCGCGCCGGCCAGGGACTGCTGCGCGCCACCCAGGCGTGGGCCTATCTCGCCGGCCGCGACGCGGCGCTCCCCGAGGACGTGCAGGCCGTGCTGCCCGCGGTGGTCGCGCACCGGCTCGAGCGGCGCGACCCGGGCGGCAGCGCCGACGGAGAGGTGATCGCCGCCGAGATCCTGCGCGCCGTCCCCGTCCCGGTATGAGAGTGCCCTTCGCAGCCATCGCACGCAGGCGCATGGCGGTCTGGGTGCGGCGCCGCCAGGGTGAGGATCTGCTGCCGGTGAGCCTCGCGCGCCGGCGCCTCTACATCCTGCCGACCCGTGCCGGAGTGGCGTTCGGGTTTCTGTGGGTTCTGATGCTGCTCGCAGGACTCAACTACGGCAACAGCCTCGCGCTCTTTTTCACCTTCCTGATGGCCGGATTCGCGCTGGTGGCCATGCACGACTGCCATCGCAACCTCCTCGGCATCACGCTGGTGTCGGTGAGCGCGCCGGCGGTATTCGCCCGCAGCGCCGGCGCGCTGCTGCTCACGCTCGAGAACCCGGCCGCGCGCGCGCGCCCCGGCATCGAGGCCTCGCTCGATGAGGCTCCGCTCAGCTCGGTCGATCTCGCGCCGCTCGGGCGCGCGCTGCTCACCGTGCCGCTCACGCCCGCGCGCCGCGGCCTCGTGCGCCTCGACCGGGTGCGCCTGACGAGCGCGCATCCCTTCGGGCTGTTTCGCACCTGGACCTGGGTGCATCTGCCGATCGAAGTGCTGGTGTACCCGCATCCCCACGGCCCGCTCCCCCGGCCCATCACCAGCGGCCGCCATCCGGGCGAGAGTGCGCGCGACGGGTCGGGCCTCGATGAATGGATGGGCCTCAGGCTGTTTCGTGACGGCGACTCGCCCCGCCAGGTCGACTGGAAGGCCTACGCCCGCGGCGCGCCGCTGTTGGTCAAGGAATACAGCCCCGCGGGAGCCGACCTGTGCCTGTTCGACTTCGCGCAGCTGCGGATGGCCGACGTCGAGGCGCGCCTCTCGCAGCTCGCCCGCTGGGTCGTCGACGCCGAAGCGGGCGGCGAGCGCTACGCCCTGACGCTCCCCGGCGTGCAGCTCGCGCCGAACCGCGGCCCCGAGCACCGCCATCACTGCCTGGCAGCGCTCGCGCTCTATGGGATCGATGCGCATGCCTGAGCGTGCGGACAACCGGGCGCTCTACTGGGCGGCCGCGGCCTTCGGGGGCGGACTCGCGCTCAACATCGACCACCTGCCCGCCTGGGTCGCCGCGGCGGCGCTCGTGCTCATCACGTGGCGTCTGGCGGCGGCCCGCGCGCGGGTGCCGGTGCCGGGCGTGATCGCACGCACGGTGCTCGCCGTGGTGGTCGTGATTGCGGTGCTCGCGCGCTTCCATACGCTGAACGGCCTCGCAGCCGGCACCGCGCTGCTCACGCTGATGGCGTCGCTCAAGCTCCTCGAGACCTTCCGGCGGCGCGATCGGCTGGTACTGGTCGGCGCGGGACTCTTTCTTCTCCTGGCCGCGTGCCTCGACCGGCAGAGCCTCCTGCGCGCGCCGCTCTATCTCGGGGAGGCGTGGCTCGCCTGCGCGGCACTGGCCGTGATCGCCTCCGAGGGCCTTGGCTGGCGCGCCGCGCTCTCGCTCGCGGGCCGCGCGCTGCTGCTCGCCCTGCCGCTCGCGGTGCTGCTGTTCATGTTCTTTCCGCGGCTCGCGGGCTCATTCTGGACCGTGCCGCGCACCGAGGAGGCGGTCACCGGGCTCTCCGACACGATGAGTCCGGGCGGCATCGGCAAGCTCTCCACTTCCTACGACGTCGCCTTCCGCGCCCGCTTCGACGGGCCGCTGCCGCCGAACGAGCAGCGCTATTGGCGCGGTCCGGTGCTGCACGAGTTCGACGGCTTCACCTGGCGGCGTGGCCCCGGTGCCCCCCGCGCGCGCGAAGGAGCGTCGTCGGGGGTGCGCGCCTACCGCTACCACGTGGCGCTCGAGCCGAGCCACCTGCATTGGTGGTTCGCCCTCGATACGCCCGCGCAGTCGCCGGACGCGAACGTCGTGCTCACGCGCGACTACGAGCTGCTCGCCGCACGCCCGGTCTCGGATCCGATCAGTTACGAGGCGCTGTCCTATACGGGCGCCCGCGAGGACTCGCCGCTCTCGCAGTGGGAGCGCTACCAGGACACGGCGCTGCCGCGGGGCCGCAATCCGCGCTCGGTCGAGCTGGCGCGCGAACTGCGCCAGCGCGCCGGGAGCGATGCCGCCTTCGTGACCGCCGCGCTCGAATTCCTGCGCAGCGGCGGCTTCGTCTATTCGCTCGAGCCCGAGCTGCTCGGAGCCGAGCAGGTGGATGACTTCCTGTTCCGCACGCACACCGGCTTCTGCGGCCACTATGCCTCCGCCTTCGTGGTGCTGATGCGCGCCGGCGGTGTGCCAGCGCGGGTCGTGACCGGTTATCTCGGCGGGGAATGGAATCCCGACGGCGGCTACCTGGCGGTGCGCCAGTCGGACGCGCACGCCTGGGTGGAGGCGTGGCTCGAGGGCCGCGGCTGGACGCGCATCGACCCGACCGCCGTAGTCGAGCCCGAACGGCTGCAGCGCGGCGCCCTCGATCTCCTGCCCGAGGCGATGTCGGCCTCGACACGACTGCTGCGCGCCTCGCCCTGGGTCGTGCACCTGCTGCAGCGCTGGGACGCCGCCAACGCCTGGTGGAACGAGCGGGTGGTGAAGTTCGACTATACGACGCAGATCAATCTGCTCGAGCGATTAGGTGTTCACTCCCCCGACACGCTCACGCTCGGCTGGGCGTTCATGCTGGTGCTGCTCGGGTGGCTCGCGGTGATCGCCTGGCACCTCGGGAGATCCACGCGCCCGCCCCGTCCCGACGCGATCGCACGGGCGTATGCGCTGCTGTGCCGCAAGCTCGCGCGCACCGGGCTGACGCGCGCGCCGTATCAGGGACCTCTCGCCTACGCCGAGGCGCTGCGCGCCGGCAACCCGGCGCTCGCGGAGGGCGCCGACAGGCTGCTCGCGCAGTACGCGCACCTGCGCTACGGAGTGCCCGAGCCTGCCACGCGTGTGCGCGACATCGAGCAGTTCGCGCGCTCGGTGCGGCGCCTTCGCGTCCGTTAAGAGGACTTCAAGCCGCTCGCGCCGTACCGGGAGCGCGGCGGCCGCGGTGACGTCGTTCATGGAGCCTCCATGTTGGCGCCTATGTCGCACAAAACGCCTTGGCACGCCATACCTCGGAAGTGCCGCCCGCAGCAGGCGCTGAGCGAGCCGGAGCATGAGGGGTCCGATTCCGCGTAAGTCCAATAAACGTAGAACTTTGGTTCCGGAAGGCCCTGTACAGCGGCTTCCGGAGGCAAAGTTCTATAGCTATAGAACTCTGGCTCTTTAAGGCCCTCTATCAGGGCTTCCGGAGGCAAAGTTCGACAGCTATCGAACATGTCTCCCAGGGAACATCACGCGCGCTGCCTCCGGCGCTCGGCTCACGCGGCAGTGCTGTGCTCGCGAGTCTCATGGAACGCGATCCCCGGCCAGCGCTCGATCGTCAGCTGCAGATTGACGCGCGAGGGCGCGAGATAGACGAGCGCGCCGGCATGATCGAGCGCCAGGTGCTCATGCGCGCGGGTGCGGAACTCCTCGAGGCGCTCGGCGTCGGCGCTGTCGACCCAGCGTGCGGTGTAGACGGTGACCGGCTCGAACACGCACTGCACGCCGTACTCATCCGCGAGGCGGAAGGCCACTACCTCGAACTGCAGCTGCCCGACCGCTCCCAGGATCATCTCGTTGTTGCGCACCGGACGGAACAGCTGCGTCGCGCCCTCCTCGCACAGCTGCGACAGGCCCTTCTGCAGCGCCTTCATGCGCAGCGGATCCTTGAGCACCGCGCGGCGGAAGATTTCCGGGGCAAAGTTCGGCACGCCGGTGAAGGCGAGCCGCTCGCCCTGGGTGAAGCTGTCGCCGATGTTGATCGTGCCGTAGTTGTGCAGCCCGATGATGTCCCCCGCGTAGGCCTCCTCGGCCTGGGCACGCTCGGCCGCCATGAAAGTGAGCGCGTCGGCGACCCGCACTTCCTTGCCGAGGCGCACGTGGTAGAGGCGCATGCCGCGCGTGTATTTGCCGGCGCACAGCCGCAGGAACGCGATGCGGTCGCGGTGCTGCGGATCCATGTTGGCCTGGATCTTGAAGACGAAGCCCGCGAGCGCCGGCTCCTCGGGGGCGACGGTGCGCTCGCGCGCCGCGCGCGGCAGGGGACCCGGCGCGTGCTCCACGAAGGCGCCGAGCAGCTCCTCGACGCCGAAGTTGTTGATGGCCGAGCCGAAGAACACCGGTGTCTGCTGCCCGGCGCGGTAGGCCTCGCGGTCGAAGGCCTCGGTCGCCCCCTGCACGAGCTCGATCTCCTCGAGGAAGCTCTGCGCGAGGTCGCCGAGGAACTCGCGCGCGGCATCGCTCGAGAGCCCGTCGATGGTGCGGTTCTCGCCCACCCGGCCGCGCTCGCCCGCCGTGTAGGCGTAGATGCGGTCCTCGGCGAGGTGATAGATGCCGCGCAGCTCCCGCCCCATGCCGATCGGCCAGGTGACGGGTGCGGTGGCGATGCGCAACACGCTCTCGATCTCATCCAGCAGCTCGATCGGCGCTCGCCCGTCGCGGTCGAGCTTGTTGATGAAGGTCATGATCGGCGTGTCGCGCAGCCGACAGACCTCCATGAGCTTGATGGTGCGCTCCTCGACCCCCTTGGCGCAGTCGATGACCATGAGCGCCGAGTCCACTGCGGTGAGCGTGCGGTAGGTGTCCTCGGAGAAGTCCTCGTGACCCGGGGTGTCGAGCAGGTTCACGATGCGCTCGCGATACGGGAACTGCATCACCGAGGAGGTCACGGAGATGCCGCGCTGCTGCTCGAGCCGCATCCAGTCGGAGGTCGCGTGGCGCGCGGCCTTGCGGCCCTTGACCGTGCCCGCCATCTGGATCGCGCCGCCGAACAGCAGCAGCTTCTCCGTCAGGGTGGTCTTGCCCGCGTCGGGATGCGAAATGATCGCGAAGGTTCGTCGCCGATGGATTTCGGCAGTCAGATCAGCCATGGCTTGAGCGAGCTCAGCTCGAGCGCAGGCGTGTGGCGCGCAGGCCGAGCCGCAGCACGGCCGCGTCCTCGCGCCCGCCGACGGCCTGGTAGTAACCGCGCCGCATGCCGACCTGCTCGAAGCCGTGTGCCAGGTAGAGCCGGATGGCCGCGGTGTTGGAAGGACGCACCTCGAGGAACGCCTCGCTCATGCCGGCGGCCGCGGCCCGCTCGATCAGCAGCGCCAGCATCCGCTTGCCGAGGCCGCGGCAGCGGAACGCCTCGCCGACGCACAGGTTGAGAATGTGCGCCTCGCCCGCGCCGACGCTCATCACCCCGTAGCCCGCGACCTGCCGTCCGAGCGCCGCCACGCGGCAGGTGTACCCGACCCGCAGGCAGTCACGGAAGATCCCCTCGCTCCAGGGAAACTGGTAGGAGGCGCGCTCGATCGCGACCACCTCGGGCACGTCGGCGTCGCGCATCGCGCGGACCGCCTCGGCCGCAGAGCCGAAGAGCTCAGGCGCGGTGGCCATCGGTCACCGTGCCTTGCGTGAGCTTTTGATACAGGGCGCGCGCAAACTTCAGGTCCTCCCAAGCCTTGCGCTTGTCGCCGGGTGTGCGCAAGAGATAGGCCGGATGATACGTTACGACGAGCGGGGTATTCAGCTCGCCGAAATGATGGACGCTGCCGCGCAGCCGGCCGAGGGGCGCATCGGTGCCGAGCAGGTTCTGCGCCGCGATCCGCCCGACCGCCAGCATGATCTTGGGCTTCAGCAAGGCGATCTGACGCACCAGGAACGGCAGGCACGCCGCGACCTCCTCCGGCTTGGGGTCGCGGTTGCCGGGCGGCCGGCTCTTGAGGATATTGGCGATGTAGACGTTCTGGGTGCGGTCGAGGCCGATGGCGCGCAGCATCGCATCGAGCAGCTGGCCCGCCGCGCCGACGAAGGGCTCGCCGCGCCGGTCCTCCTCCGCGCCCGGCGCCTCGCCGATCACCAGCCAGTCGGAGCGCTTCGGTCCCACCCCGAACACGCCCTGGGTGCGGGTGAGGTGCAGCGGACAACGGGTGCAGTGGAGCACCTCCTGGCGCAGTGCCTCCCAGCGCGCCGCGACCGCCGCATCGGACTCCCCGCGCGGCGGGGACGCCCCCTGCACCGCCGGCGCGGCCGGCGCGGCGCGCGGCACCCAGACGTCGATGCCGATCGCCTCGAGATACTCCCGGCGCTGCCCGCTCGCCACGCTCATGCCGTCAGCCGCCCGCGGCAGGCACCCCGCGCACCGCGCGCCGGATGCGGCGCCCGGCCCACAGGAGCGGCGCGGAGAGTGCGTAGATGCCGAACATCGACAGCAGCATGGTCGGTGGGTCGATCGCGATCGCCACGAAGAACAGCGGCACGAGCAGCATGTAGACGAACTTGATGCGGCGATCGAGATCGAACTGCTTGAAGCTCGGGTAGCCGAAGCGGCTCACCATGAGAGCACCCGCCGTGGCGGTCACGACGAACGCGGCGATCAACCCGGTGAGCCCGGGCTCGTGCCCCTGCCAGTCGCTGAAGAACCAGACGAAGGCGGCGACGATGGCCGCGGCCGAGGGACTCGGCAGCCCCTCGAAATAACGCTTGTCGGCGGTCGCCGAGCGGGCGTTGAAGCGCGCCAGCCGCAACGCCGCCGCGGCCACGTAGAAGAAGCAGGCGAGCCAGCCGAAGCGGTCCCAGTGATGACC
>DASPSF010000041.1:0-20809 GCA_035624075.1 Steroidobacteraceae bacterium
CTCGTGACGCGCTACGGCTTCGACCCTGGCAACGTGCGGGTCCTGATCGACGAGCAGGCAACCCGGGAAGCCATCATGGAGGCGTTCGAGAAGCTCATCCGGGAAACCGCGCCCGAGGACATCGTTTACATCCACTTCTCCGGCCATGGGTCGCAGGTCGAGGATGCCAGCGGCCACAAGCAGGATCGGACCAGCGAGACCATCGTACCCCAGGATGGCCGCACGGCTCAGGTGCCCGACATCGTCGATTTGGAGCTTGCGGTGGTGCTTGCCCGGCTGCGCGCACGCGCAGGCATGATCGTGCTCGACTCGTGTCACTCGGGCACCGCGACGCGTGCCATCGACATTCGCGTGCGCTCGATTCCGCCGGATACGCGCACCGAGCTGTACCAGCGCGACAGCACGCGTGCCGTGGTGCCCGCCCCGAGCTCGCGCTTCGTGGTGTTCGACGCCACCGCGGCGGACGAGGAGGCGCTCGATGGTCCCATCGACGGGCAGTTCCACGGCTTCTTCACTTACGCACTGGCGCGCAGCATGAGCAATGCCGCCCCGGACACGCCACTGCTGCAGGTCTTCAACGGCGCACTGCAGCAGCTCGATCGCCTCCAGGTTCGCTTCGGCCGCACCTCCATGCCGGAGCCGCAGCTCGAGGCACCTCCGGCGCTGCTCTCGCAGCCATTGTTCGCCTCGCTGAGTCAGGCCGACCCGCTCGCGGCGGCGGGTCGGGAGCCGCGCCTGCCATGGGCCGCGGCGCTGCCGATCACGCCGGCCGAAGCCAAGCTGGTCAAGGCGGTGCTGCTCGGAGCCTCCCCGGGCTCGCGATGGGCGATCTATCCCCCGGGCGAGACGGAGTTCGCCCCGGGGAGTGCGATGGCGCAAGCTGCCGTCGAGCGGGTCGAGCAGGCGGACGCGTTCGTGCGCGTGGTCGAGGGCGTCGGGCCGCTTCAGCCAGGGGCGCGTGCCGTGTTGTTGACACCGGCCCCGGCGGCGAATCGTGTTCCGGTGCGACTCGTCCACATGACGCCGGCCGAGCGGGCCCGCGTCGAGGGCATTCTCAGCCGCGACATCGTCAAGCTGGTGGGACCCGACGAGCCGGCGCAGTACCTGATCGGTCTGCAGGGATCGAGCATGCAGCTGATGACGGCGGACGGCCTGAAGATCGTCGCGGAGTATGCCCCCGATCAGCCGGCAGCGGCTGATGAGCTCAGCCGACTCCTCGCGCGCTCCTCCAAAGCCGCGGCGATCCTCTCACTCGACAACGCGGCCTCGCGCATCAAGCTTTCGGCCCACGTTGCCGGTCGGCGCTCCTCGACTCTGCGCGGCATCGCGCTGGTCGCCGACACGCAGCCTGCCGCGTTCGCAATCCGCAAGAGCGGCGAGCCGCGCACGGCCGCCAACAGCCTGCGGCTCGAGGTGCAGGTCAACTCGGATGCGTACCTGACGATCGTCGACGTTGACAGCGCCGGTGGCATCAACCTGCTGTTCCCCAACTCCTATCAGTCCACATCGTTTTACCCACAGGGCCTGGTGCATGCGGACGAGCGGGTGCTGCTCCCCGACGCACTCGATAGCGGAAACCTCGCGGGCTTTCACTGGGACTACGGACCCCCGCGCGGCACCGATACGCTGCGGATCTTCGCGAGCAGTGATCTCGCCACCGCGGAGCTGATCCGCACGAGGATCTCCGAGATCGGCAGGGCCAGTGATCCGTCGCAGCACACACGTAGCCTCGATCAAGCGAGCGCGACGATCGCCGACCTCGGCAGCGAGCTCGCCGCGCGCGCGGCGGGCGCCATGGCGCTGCAGCGGCCCGGCGCGTCCGGCACCGGCGTGAGTCGCTCGAGCGACTGGGCGGCCACCTCGGTCACGATCGCGGTCGCGGACTAAAGCTCGAGCGGTCGGAAATCGCAGCGCAGCGCGGCGCTGCTAACTCAAAGCGCAGCGAGCCAACCTTCGTTGTGGCTCTGTGCGCTCGCGTTATCGCTCTCCAAACATCCCGCCCCAGGAAACTGGCGGTCCGCCAGGTGGAGTCATACCTGCTCGCGGTGCTCGGCGTTGAACCGTCAGGGGGAACGCCTCGACTCAACCTCAGGGCGCAACGATGCGCTGCAGAGAATTCCGACGGGAGCATCCACATGGCACCGCAGGCACAAACATCTTTACGCGCGCCGGCACGGTCACTCCCTCAGCGCCTGATCGGGACGATCGCGACGGCATCTCTGTTGGTCTGCACCATCGGCCGCGCAGGCACGCCGGAACTTACCAGCACGGTAGCGCGCAACGCCGGAGTGCTTGCGAAAGACGTCCGGCCGACCGCGGTCGCCGGGGTGTACGAGTACACCAAGGGCACGGATGTCGCCTATCTGGTCGGCGACGGGCGCTACGCCATCGCCGGTGATCTGTACGATCTGCGGTCGAAGCAGGATCTCACCGAGACCGAGCGCCGCGATACGCGCGCGAAGCTCCTGAGAACGATCCCCGACTCACAGACGGTGACCTTCGGCCAGTCGAATGCGCCGTACACCGTCACGGTGTTCACCGATCTCGATTGCGCGTACTGCCGCCACCTGCACAGCGAGATCGCCGAATACAATCGACTCGGCATTCGGGTCCGATATCTTTTCTTTCCTCGCTCGGGGCCGGATTCCGACTCCTGGCGTAAGGCGGAGCAGGTCTGGTGCTCCGCGAACCGTAACGACGCCCTGACGCGCGCGAAGCTCGGCGAGCCTCTCAGCGCGAAGGCCTGCCAGGGCACTCCTGTCGCGCACGACTATGAGCTTGGTCGTCAGTTTAACGTGCTCGGCACACCCGCGATCGTGCTCAGTAACGGTGAGCTCATACCCGGCGCCCTGCCCCCGGATGCGCTCCTCCAGCGGCTGCGCTCGGCCCGCTGAACGAGCGGATCGGGGCGAGGTTTCTCTTGATTGCATGCACATCCCACACAAGGAGACTGCCATGTTTGAATTGCGTTCGAATTTGAAAACACTGAGCCTATGCACCGTGCTGGCCGCGAGCAGCGCGATGGCACTTCCGCCGGAAGCTCCACCAAAGCAAGGTACTTCGTACCCGCCCTCACTCCCTGCTTGGATCAACACCATTTGCCCCCAGCAGTGCGCCCAGGCAACGGGTGCTGCATATGGCAGCACGAAGTGGCAAGCTTGCGTGTACAAATGCGCCACCATTGGCGCCTCCTTCCAGTCTATAGCGGGACCCTCGATCCCTCCGACGGGAGTTACTAACTGCGACCTGACCGCATCCGGCGATGCGGCGTGGTATTACACCTGTCAGGCTTTCTGGGCAGTTGACACCTCGGGATTAGGCTCTGCGCTCGTAGCCCTTGGCTTGACTCAGCAGGTCGCAAACGGCCTCATAGGCGCAGCGAAGTCTGCCGGGAATCCTTGCGGCTATATCTATAGCCAGTTGAACGCCCAGTTCCAGTACCTGTGCCCCGGGCAATCTCTTCCGAATCCTTGAATCCTGGAGTTTTGACGGCTGCGAGCGCGCCGCGAGCCCTGGCCGCGGCGCGCTCGTATTTTGTGGTGAGCTGTCGGTGGCGATGCGGGTGCGAGCCTGTTCCTGTGCCGTGAGGCACCATCCGATTTCCCCCTCCGCCGCGCGGGCGCGTTACTCGCGTTGTGCTGACGTGACTTCCAGGCCCCTGATGCGCTCGGCGGTGCGGGCAAGGCCGGCCTGTGCGTCATCGACGGGCGCCTGGTCCCAGACGTCAAGCGCGGCTGCCTGCGCAATGCGCTCGAGTATCGGAGCACCCTGTGCGTACCACTCGTGCGCTTCTCTCAGGCGACGCAATTGCTCACTCGGGGCGATTGTGGAGCGTGCCCGCAGCTCTGCGAACCTGCCGAGCTGCTGCCGGCATTCGGCGAGGAAGAAACGGATTTCCACGGTATCGTGGATCTTTTGAATGCTTTCGATCGACGCGAGCGTCTGCGGCAGCTCCTGCTTGAGCTCATCGAGCTGCCCTGTCGCGAGCTGCGCTCTCTCGAGGTTCAGGCGCGCGCGCGCCAGGTCGATCTGGGCCTGAATGTCATGCGAGTCCTGCGCGACGATCTGGATCGCTGCCACGGTGGCATGAAAGGCGCCCACGGCCGCCGAGTGCTGCTGGTCGAGCGACAGCCAGATCCCGAGTGCATTCCAGTCCTGCATGAGCGAGCGCCAATCCGCCACCTGGTGTGCCGGCTCTGCATCGAGCACGCGCTCACTAAGGAGCAGCGCCCGCTGCACCTCGCTCAGACGACGCTCGATGAGCGCGCTTGCGGGCCACGCGTGCGGCGGAGAGACCTGGGCATAGGCCCTAGCGAGCGCGAGCGTGACCAGGCGGTCGCCCGGCAGGCGGCGATGCCAGGCCTCCATCTCCGCCACAGCCTGGTCGTGGCTCTCGGCGACGGCCTGGTCGTCGCCCGCATACCCGGCCTCGTAGAGTTGGGTCAGTCGCGCCTCGACGAGGCTCAGTGCAGCATGCACGTCCTTGGGTCGACGGGCAGCCAGCTTCGCGAAGGCCGCAATCGCCTCACCCGACTCCCGGGTTGCAGCACGGGGATCCCCGCTGAAGAACATCATCAGGTAGCTGCGCTTCAGGTGCACGCTGGCACTCGCCGCGAGCACGGCCTCATCTTCCCCGCCGGCGGCGCTGAGCTGCGCCAGCAGTGCCAGCGCTTTTGTGTAGCTCGCCACGGCCTGACCGGCCTGTCCAAGGTTCTGTTCCCCGGGTGCACCCTGGATGTCTCCGAGGCGCAGGTAGCCCTCCGCCAGCTCCTTTTTCAAGGCGAGATCCGAGCCCGCCTGCGCCGCGAGAGTATCGAGGTAACTCAAAGCAGTGCTCACGAGGAGATCGCGCGCCGGCCCGGCGCCGGGCAGATCGCGGATGGCATCGTGCACCTGGAATATGAAGGTATTCGCCAGGTGGCGTACGCTCGCGAAATGCTGCGCCGCGAGCGCACGCTGGGTCTCCGCTTCGCGCGCCTCGCGCGCCGTGACGATGACTGCGGCCGCCAGCACGGCGGCCAGAGCGCCCGAGATCGCTACACCCACCGTGTGTCGCGACACGAAGGAGCCAAGCAGATAGCCCAGCGTGGGGCGGCGGGCCGTGACCGGCAGGTGCTGCAGGTGCCGCTCGATGTCCTGCGCGAGCTGTGCCACAGTCGGGTAGCGCCGCTCCGGCTCCCGGCGCAGAGCCATGAGCACGATGTTGTCCAGGTCGCCGCGCAGACGCCGTGTTACCTTCTCGGGCGGGCCTGCGCTGGCGTCTCGCCGCGGCGTCTCACCCGACTGCGGCCGATGGCTCGCGGTCCGTGTGCGCTCGCGTACCATCGTGCTCGGTCGCGGGGGCTCCCGCTCGAGAAGTAGCTCCAGCGCCTGGTGCATCAGCATGCCGCTCGTCGGATACGGCTTGGCGCCGGTCAGGAGCTCATACAGAATGACCGCCAGCGAGTACACATCGCTCGCGGCCGTGACCGCATCTCCGCGCAGCTGCTCGGGGCTAGCGTATTCGGGCGTGACGATGCGCTGCGCGGCGATCGTCGCATCGGTGCGCAGCGGAATCAGGCTTGGCTCGAGAATCTTGGCAATGCCGAAATCCAGCAGTTTCGGGGTTCCCTCGGCCGTCACCAGGATGTTGCCCGGCTTCAGATCCCGGTGGATCACCATGCGCTCGTGGGCGTACTGCACTGCCGAGCAGACCATGAGAAACAACCGCAGCCGCTCGTTGATGCCGAGCTGGTGCCGTTCGCAGTAAGTGGTGATGGGCTGACCCTCGATCAGTTCCATCACCAGGTACGGCACTCCGTCCTCGTCCGTGCCTCCGTCCAGCAGTCGCGCAATGTTAGGGTGCTTGAAGCTCGCCAGAATCTGGCGCTCGGCGCGCAGCCGCTCGACCATGAACGACGAGCCCCGCCCTGCCCGTACCAGCTTGATGGCGACCTGATCCTGATATTCATCGTCGGCGCGTACGGCGCGGTAGACCTCGCCCATGCCGCCGGAGCCGATCTCCTCGAGCAGCTGGTACGCGCCAAGTCGTCGGCCGATTGTCATGGCCGTGCCGAGGCCGCGGACGCGGTTCGTGCGGACGCGCGCATGACTTCCTCCCCGGATGCTCTGTGCCGAGTATGCCTAACACCTAGGATAGAGGAACTCAATCGCTCGGTGCAGCTCGGCGGGGCGTGTTACTACTAGCGGAGGAGCGGAAGCGGCAGTTCAATGACGTAGAG
This sequence comes from Steroidobacteraceae bacterium, assembly GCA_035624075.1. Classification (GTDB taxonomy): domain Bacteria; phylum Pseudomonadota; class Gammaproteobacteria; order Steroidobacterales; family Steroidobacteraceae; genus 13-2-20CM-66-19. The sequence goes on from DASPSF010000041.1 coordinate 6,222, forward strand.
CCGCAGGGGTACGCCTCGAACAGCCGGTCGTCCAACTGGACGACCGGCTGTCGAATCGACAGATGCGGCGGGCTACAACTACCGACCTTTTACCCCTTCTGTCTTGATGCGGAACTTCTGCGCCGCGTCACCACATGTCGGCTGGCCGGTACTGCAATTACACGTGGCGACCAGCCCACCGGTGCATTGCGGCAGCTTGCCGGCGGTCAGCACAGCCCCATTGGCCGAGCACTGGCACGTCCCCACGACGGGAGGTGGTAGCGGTTGGTTTTGCGGCGTGTCGGCCGGCGCCGATGAAGCGAGAAGGAGTGCGGATAGGAGTCCCATTGTTCCCAGCACAGTCTTCATGGATGAATCTCCTCGGATACTCGATGGGAGTGATCAGACCTCAGCGGTGTCTATCGATGATGAAATACCAGAGTGAACTCGCGCGGCGCGAGTTGGCCTGAGGCGGCTTCGGCGGTGGCGACCGGATCGAGCGCGAAGTACGTCGAGCCCTCGGCCGCCACCTTCTGAATGTCGCGTGTCTGAAGATCCCCACGCGTGGTGGTGCCGCAGGGAACCAGCTGCAGCGACGGCGGCGACCCGGCCCCGACCGAGATATTCACAATGTCGCGGGTGCGCGTGAGCAGCTGCGGGGTTGAGCACGCCGTCAGCATGAAGTGCAGCGACTCGTCCCCGACACCGCCGGTGAACTGGTATGGGCCGAGCGTCGTCAACTGCCCCGCCGCCATCTGCGCGGTGTCGATCGTCGTGCGCTTGCCGCTGGCGTTGACGTTGTCAACCTGCATCTGACCGGGCAACGAGGGGCGAAAATACACGAGGAACTTGTCCCCGGAATGGAACAGGTAAGTTGCCGGATCTACGTTCGCCGAGGATCCATCCGCGGACACCACATGGACCTCGTAAGCCAGGCCGGCGTACAGAGTGATCGGGCCTGGGCTTCCCGCGCCCGGTGTCGGCGCGGCCGAAGACTGAACGACGCTCGTCGGGTTGCCTGCCGTACCCGCAGGATAGGCTGTCCCGCCCGGCGATGTCGCAGCGGCGGAAGCGGCCGGAACCGGGCTCTGTGCGGGCTGCGGCTTGTGGCTGAACCAGCCGAGGATGCTGCCGGTGATGCGCTCCAGCACTGCAGCTACGCCCGAACCCGTCGACATCAGAACCGCACCCAGCGTCATCGCAAACACCCCCCTCAACGTCGACCCGACACCGGACGTCGCAGTCGGCGTGACGGTCATTGCGGGGTTGTACGGCGTTGTAGGGTAGCCAAGCGGGGTCGCCGCCTGCGTGGTGCCGGGGTAGGTTGGTACGCTAGGTTGTGGGCTCGGGTACGCGGGCGAGCTCTGGGGGTACGAGCTCTGCGGGACTGGGGGTGTCGCCTGCTGCGCATGCCCGGCGCCGCCGACGGCTATGAAGACCAGCGCCAAAGCGGCCGCGGGACGCGTGATCACGAATGTGCCAGTGGTGGTGCGCATGTGGGCTCCGGAGATTGGTCGTAGCACGGCGACCGCGGGTTCAATCCAGCCGAGGTAGCCGGGAATCCGCCGCCTCAATCCGCCCGGCCGGTGATCTCGAAGGCCGCCCAGAAGCGCGGCTCGGGATAGCTCGCGCGCGTCTCGATCTGGGCGAGGCGTAGCGCCTCGCGCTTGTCATGATCAGCAAGGTGACCATAGAAGCTGACCATCAGCTGCTCGGTGGCGGCGTCGTCGACCTCCCAGAGGCTCGCGATGATGGAGCGCGCGCCGGCGTACAGCAGGCCGCGCGTGAGCCCGATCACGTCATCGCCACTCGCCACCTTGCCGAGCCCCGTCTCGCACCCGGACAGCGTCACCAGATCCACGTCCCAGCGGAGCGAGTACAGGTCAGCGACCGTGAGTACCCCGTCCGCCGCGCTCCCCCTGGCGAGATACACCCCCGATGCCAGCGGCGAGTCCGCGTCAAAGCGGCCATGGGCCGCGAAGTGCAGCATCGAGAAGCCATTGCCTAGGGCCTCGACTGCCGACTTGCTCGCCTGCGCCCGAACGAGCGCCCGTGAATCCGGAAACAAAGCCGCAACGCGCACGGCCTCGAGCTGCGCGTTCGGCAGGTCATAGCTGGGATTCCCCAGATCTGGATTGCCGATCGCGAGGAGCTTGCCGGCCTTTGCGGGATGATCCGGTTTCAGGTAGGCGAGCGCGGCCGCGCTCGGCGTAAAGCGGATGCTGAAGGCGTCGATCAGGTAGCGGCCCCGGTCCTCGAGGGCGCCGAACGGCAGGTAATGCAGCGCGCCATGCGGCGCGATCGTGAGCGTCGTCCGGTCGAGATGCGCGGCGAGCGGTCGCACGAGTCGCTCGTACAGCGCCTGGCCACGCGCATGAGTATCCGCGGCACGCTTTTCGATGCTGGCGCGGAAATCGCGCACTTCCTGCTCGAGCCCCGCAGCGGACAGCACAAACCCCCGCACGCGCGCGCCGTCGAGGAGAAAGGCATAGAGCTCATCGCCGTTCGCGTAGTAGTCGATGAGCAGCTCGTCGCGTGACAGATGTGACCCAACCTGATCGGTCCGTACCTCGTGCACGCCGACCAGCGAAGCCGCCTCGGGCGCCACGGCGACGAGGGTCGTACGCGACTCGGCCACGACCTGGATGCCACGCACCGCCTCCTCGCTCGCAGCGAGCCCGATGTCGCTCTCACCCGCCTGCGCCTGCAGGAACAGCGCGCGCACCTGGTCGTCGGAGGCGGCGGGCGGCGGCAGGTCGCGCCGCTGCGCCAGGAGGTCGACCAGGGCACGGGCCTTGGCGCGTTCCGCGGTTTGGAACGCGCCTTCCCAGTCCCCTTGCGCAGCCAGCAGGTGGACCAGTGCGCCATACACCGACTGCTTGTCACCCGCGAAGCCGATCTTCGCCGCCTCCACCGAGATGCTCCTGCGCACGCTCTCGATGGCATCGACGGCCTCGGCGAGCAGCTGCCGGGCGTTGGCTGGCTGTCCATCCTTGAGCGCTATCAGTGCGCGCTGGTAGAGCGCCACCCAATAGAGGTTGCCCATGGCGCGAATCTCGGGCATCGCGAGCAGCTTGTCGTACATCGCGCGCGCCTGGTCGATCCGACCGAGATGCTCGAGGCTCTCGGCATAGAGCAGCGCATTGGAGGCGTCCTCGCTGGCGAGCGTGAATAGCCGGATGTCAGACGCGGCGAACGCGGCATCGGTGGTCTTCATGATCGCTTCGGTGAGCAGCTTCTGGGGCAACATCACCCAGCCGACTGCGTCGTAGAACGTCCTCTTCCGCTGTTCGTGGGATTCCTCGGCAGCGTCGCGCTCGTAGACGGTCACCACATCCGCATACCGGCCCATTGCAAAACTCGGACCGAGAGACAAGAGCTCCGCGCGGCGTCTGAAGGGGGCGGATTGCGGGACGATCCCGAGGATGTAGCTGTGCAGATGCTCCCACTTGTCCAGATCCGCCAGGGCAACTTGCGCCTGTGCGGTCGCGCCGAAATGCTGGTACAGGACCGCGCGCTGCGCCGTGAGGCTCATCGTGACCATCTCGGGACTCAGATCGAGCCCCGCGGGGTTGTCGCGCCCCCAGCGCGCCGACTGCTCCTCAGGATCCGATACATTGCTGGTGCCGCCGACGCCCGTCATCCCCCGCTCGTACAACCGCGCCTCGCGGTCGAGGGGTATGGGGTTCAGCAGACGTCCACTCGCCTGCTTGTATTGACGCGGCACCGCGTCCCACGCCTGCTCCGCCCATTTGAGCCCGAGCTCGGGATCGCCGAGCTCGGAGTAGGCGGTGGCGCGCATCCAGCCGGTAATCACCGGCGCGACCCGACGAGCCTCCTGCAGGTATGAGATCTGCCCACGGGCCACCTTCGCCTCGAAGAGATCCAGGCAACGAAACAGCTCATCGTAGCTGCGATAGCGGTATTTGAGCGCGCACACCCGAAAATGATCGATCCAGTCGATCTTGTCGTTGCCAGCCCGAATCTGCTGCCATTTTTGCTCCCATTGGGCCGCCTCCCGGCTCCTTCTGCGCTGCTCGCTCGCGGGCTGATCGGGTAGGGTGGTTGGGCTCGCTGATGGATTGACCGGCGGTTGCGCCGGAGTGCCGCGGGCAGTGGGCGCCACGGTCTGCGGCTTCGGCACCTGCGCGGGCTGGATCACCTCGCCCATGTGATAGACGGTTCCGCAATCCGCGAGGATCCCGAGCAGCGCCGCGGCGCTCGCGGTCGCGAGCGCGTGCACCAAGCCGCGCGGTACGAGCGGGTTTGTCATGATCAATGGCCCTTCGGTGGCGCGCTGATCGGCGCCCTTGGTAGGTCGATTCCGCGAGCGTGTGGTTCAAACGATGAGCCGCTGGGGTCGGGGTTGCAGGCGACGACGCGCGCCATCAGCCAGGCGATGGGGATCTCGAGCTGGCCGGCGGTAGCTGCAGAATGAGGTCGTGATCCCCTCATCGTACTGGGATAGATTCGCCCCATGGAGACTCTTGCGATCTGGCGGCGCTTTGCATCGAAGCCCGGCGGCCGATGGGCCTTTTCGCGCCTGGTGTGCCTCAGGGCGCCGTACTTCGGCAGCATCCGCCCGCGATTCGAGGAGCTGCGCCCGGAGTACTGCCGCATCGCCATCGCCAAACGCCGCGCGGTCCTCAATCACATCGGCACCGTGCACGCGATCGCCATGTGCAACATGGCGGAGCTCGCCGGCGGCACCATGACCGAGGTGACGATCCCGCCGACGCACCGCTGGATCCCCCGCGGAATGACGGTCGAATACCTGAAGAAGGCCACAACCGGTCTCATCGCCGTGGCGACGCCCGAGTCGACCCCCGACTGGTCGGAGCCGGGCGACTACCAGGTGAACGTGACGGTCACCGATCGCGGGAACGAGGCCGTGTTCCGCGCGGTGATCACCATGTGGGTCACGCCGAAGAAATCGGCTCGCTAGCGGCCCGGCGGCCCGCCTATCATTCGATTCGTGAGCAGCGAATCCCCCATCCTCAGCGGCACGCACGTGCGCCTCGAGCCCCTGTCACGCGCCCACGTCCCGGGCCTGGTGGTGGCGGCGGCCGAGGATCCCGCCCTCTACCGCTGGACACCTTTGCCGCTCGATGCCGCGGGGATGACCCGCTACGTCGATACGGCGGTGCGCTGGCGCGAGGAGGGCACGGCGCTGCCCTTTGCGACGGTGCGCCGCAGCGACGGCAAGGTCCTCGGCTCGACGCGCTTCTTTCTCATCGAGCGCTGGGAATGGCCGGCCGGCCACCCGCACGCGAGCCGCCCGGGTCCTGACGGCTGCGAGATCGGCTATACGTGGCTGGCCGCCTCCGCCATCCGCACGGCCGCCAACACCGAGGCCAAGCTCCTGATGCTCGAGTACGCCTTCGAGCAGTGGCGCGTACACCGGGTGTGCTTCCACACGGACATGCGCAACGAGCGTTCGCGCAATGCGCTCGCGCGACTCGGCGCGGTGTTCGAAGGGAAACTGCGCGCGCATCGCCTGGCGAGCGATCTGGTGCCGCGCGACTCCGCACGCTTCTCGATCATCGCGGCCGAATGGCCCGGCGTGCGGCAGCGACTCGCCGAGGGGCTTGCGGCGCCTCGCTGACGCGCGCCTGAGCCGCGCTAGTTCGCCTGCCAGATTTTCATCAGGTCCGGCGAGCCCTGGGCACGGACGCCGTTGTCGGTCAGGATCTGCTCGGTGGCGGCGAGCATCTCCTCGCGGCGGAACACCAGCGCTTCCCCGAGGCGGCCGTCGAACTCGAATGTCACGAACTCGTCCTTGAGATCGTGCAGCACCTCGACCAGGTGCGCGAGGCTCTTCACCGGTGTGCCATTGACGCTCTTGACGACCGCACCCATCGGCGAGCTGTAGCCCTTGGAGATCTTGTGCGGAAACATCGCCGCCGGGACCACGACGAGCTCGCTGCGCTCGGGCCGCCGCAGGGCACCGAGCTCGGTTATCAGCGGGCTGCCGATTGCGATCAACATGCCCCCCAGCTCCTTGCCGCTCGCCGCCACGAAATCCTGCGTGGCCGCCTCGAAGATCAGCGGTCCGTAGATGAAGTACCGCGGGTACTGCCCCTCGAGGCTCTCGACCATCATCGGGTAATGCGCGGGGGCCGGCGCGTTGAGCTGCAGGGTCTTGCCTTCGCGCACCACGGTGAGCGGCACCGTGCCGTTGCGCGCCGCCTTCTGCACCTGGTAACCCGCCGACAGCCGCAGATCGGGCTCGAGGTGGATCATCCCCTGATCGTCGACCGGCACGTCCGCGATCCTCGTGACTACATCCCATTGCCTCAGGACCGCGGTGGCGGCCGGCCCGAAGGTGCGCCGGACCACGACCCCGTGCACCGAGCCGTCGAGCTTGAGGAAGGCGCGCAGCGCCGGATTCTCGAGCGTCTGGAACTCATCGCGCAGCGCGGGCTTGCCCGCATAGGGTCCGGTGGCGATCTGCTTCAGGAACAGCTCGATCTCCTCGTCGGGAATGATGTAGCCGATGTTCTCCGAATTGCTGAGGTGGCTGAACGCCAACCCGATCATCCGGCCGTCGGCGACCGCCGGTCCCCCGCTGTTGCCGGGGTTGATGGCCGCATCGATCTGGATGCGCAGACCGAAGTTGAGGCTCTGGTAAGGCACAAACTCGATGCGCGACACGATCCCCTTGGTGATCGAGAGCGAGGTGCCGCCCGTCGGGAAGCCGTAGGCCAGCACGGCGTCCTTGATGCGCGGCAGCTTGGCGGCGCGCGGCAGCGGGGGGTGGGTGTCGAAGAAGGACTCGTCATCGAGCTTCAGGACCGCCAGATCGATGCCCGGGGCCACCGCCGCGACCGTGGCGGACACCTTGTCGCCCGCCTGATTGGCCTGGATCTGAAGCTGGCTGGCATAGTTCACCACGTGAGCGTTGGTCAGGATGCGCTTGCCCTCGATGACCACGCCGGAAGCGGTCACCTCCGCGGGCGGCTGCTTCGACCACGGCCGCGACAGGTCCGGAGCGCTTAGCGTGGCGAACACCTTGACGACACTGTTCTGCGGGTCGCGCGTTCCGGGGGACGGGGTCTCCGGCGCTGCGGCGCCCGCGGTGCCCGCGGCGGCGAGGCAGGTGCACAGAGCGATCGCAGGGATCGCAGAGAGCTGGTGGAGCATTCGGCCCTTGGTTCGATTCGAGGCTTATGGGGTGCGGCGGGCGATTCTGACACAGAAGACGCGATACAACGGCGCCAGCGCGCGCCGGAGCGATGGTGAGGGCGCTCGGACTCCTGCTAGAGTGCCGCGCCCATCCGAGCAACCCGCTCCTTCTCGAGGAGGCGATCCATGGAACGTGCAGCGATTCTTGCGGCCGCGGCGCTTGTGACCCTCGGCCTCGCAACCCCCGGCGCCTATGCCCATCCCGTGCCGGTGCCGAAGTACATCACTGCAGCGGTTGCCGACAAGGCCCGCCCCGCAGCCGATACCGAGCGCGACGCCAGCCGCAAGCCCGCCGAGACGCTGGCCTTCGCCGGCGTCAAGCCGGGCGACTGGGTTCTCGAGCTCGCTCCGGGCCGGGGCTACTACACGCGCCTGCTGAGCGCGGTGGTGGGACCCAAGGGGGAGGTGTCGAACTACACCATGACGACGCCCAAGGCCGACGCGCCGCCGCCTCCGATCGTGGCGATCGCCGCCGACCCGCACTACAGCAACGTGAAGGTCACGCTGGTTCGGCTGGTCGACGTCAAGCCCACCAACAGCTTCGACGTCGTGTGGACCACGCAGAACTACCACGACTTCCACAACATTCAGGGCCTCGAAGTGGCCACCATCAACCACGCGATCTTCGAGGCGCTGAAGCCGGGCGGCATCTACTTCATACTGGATCACGCCGCCGAGGCCGGCTCCGGCACGCGCGATACCAACACCACGCACCGGATCGACGAGGAAACGGTCAAGCAGGAGGTGAAGGCGGCGGGCTTCGAGCTCGTCGGTGAGAGCGACATCCTGCGCAACAAGGACGACCCGCACACCGGCAAGGTGTTCGAGGCCCCGATCCAGGGGCAAACGGATCAGTTCCTGCTGAAGTTCAGGAAGCCGAAGAAATAAGCAGCTCGAGCGTGCGGGGATCCGGCTCCCCGCGGTAGTACTTCGCGAGCGCCTCGCCGAACACCCGGGTGTCCGGGAGCGGCGCGGGCTCTGCGGCGTATGCGAACAGCGTCAGGCAGGAGCGGAGCTTGAGGTCATCGGGGCTGCCGAAGATCTCGTGCGCCGTGCGCCCCTCGAGCGCCAGCAGCAAGCGCGTGCACTCGCGCAGCCGCCCGCCGAGCAGCGGATGCGCGAGATAGGCGCACGCCTCCTCGAGCCCGGAGAGCCCGAAGCGGCGCGCCGTCGAGCTCAGGCCGAGGCCCCGCAGCTGCGGAAAGATGAACCACATCCAGTGGCTGGTCTTCTGGCCGGCGGCGAGCTCTTCCAGCACGCGCGCATAGCAGCGCGCCTGGGCTTCGACGAAGCGCGCCAGGTCGTAGGAATCGGCGCTCACGGCTCAGGCGGATTGTGGGCGCGCAGGAACGCCACCGAGGTCTCGAGCATCTGCAGCCGCGTCTCGCTGCGCGACAGCCAGTGATCCTCGCCCTGCAGCAGCAGCAACTGCGCGTCCTTGTGCGCGCCATGGAGCGCGTCGTACATCTCCTGGCTCTGCTTGAACGGCACGACCGTGTCGTCCTTGCCATGGATCAGGAGCACCGGCACCGTGATCGCATCGAAGTGTCTGACAGGAGAAATCGCCTCCGCCAACGGGTCATCCGGGCCGCTGGCGCCGATGAAACGCTCCCAATAGCGTTGCGCGGCCGTATCCCGCCCGTAGTGCTGGTGGTTTACCCACAGGAGCCAGCTGTGCAGATCGGAAATTCCCGCTACTGAGACGGCGCAGCGATAGACGCCGGGATCGAGCGCTACTGCGGCCAGCGCCGCGTAGCCGCCGTAGCTCGCGCCGACGATGCAGACGCGCGCCGGATCGACCACTCCTTCGTGGGCGAGATAGCGCACACCGTCGGACAGGTCGGTCTGCATCTTGCGCCCCCATTCGCCGAAGCCCCTGGCGAGGAACGCGCGGTTGAGTTCGGAGCCGCGGTAGTTGGGCTGCAGCACCGCGTAGCCCTGATCGGCGAGCGCCTGCGACCACCAGTCGAAGTCCGCTGTGTCGCGCCCCGCCGGGTTGGCGTGCGGTAGCACAATGAGCGGGAGCTGGTGCGCGGGTTTGCCGCGCGGCAGCGTCAGGTAGGCCGGGATCTGCAGGCCGTCCGCGGCGCTGTAGGCGATGCGGCGCACCTCGAACGGTTTACCGATGCCCTCGTACACGTCTCCGAGCGGCTCGGCACGGTGGGTAGTGAGGTCGACCAGTTCGAAGCAGTAGCCGTCGCGCTCGCCCTCGACGCGCACGATCAGCTTACTGAAGCCGGCCGCCACTGACTCGAGCAGCACGCGCTCGTTGGGGAAAGCCCGCACTGCGGCTTGCCACGACTGCCGCGCGGACGGATCGAAGAACACGTAGTCGTCGCTGTCGCCGACGTGCACGCCACCCAGCATGCGGAACGTCAGCGGATCCTCGATCGGCCGATCGAGCGTCTGCTTCTCGGCCATGGGGGCGCCGATGGACCCGTCTTTGAGCGACAGCAACCGCCACACAGCATCGCCGTCCTCGATGCGCTGCAGGAGCAGCGTGTCGGCGATCGGGCCCGGGCCGAGCACGCGGGGAAAGTCGATGGCCTCATCGCCCGCGGCGACTTCCTGCAGGCGACCGTTGCGGCTGATGAGAATGCTCCAGTGGTGGCTTCTCTGGTCGTAGAGCTCATCGGCGGCAACTTCTCCGGCATCGTCGATGGTCCAGGACTCGATGAACCCGCGCCGGCCGGGGATCACGATGCGCGAGCTGTCCGACTCGAGGTCGACACGCACGAGCACCGGCACTACTTCGCGCCCGCGGCCATGCAGTCCCGGGCGCCCGACGACCTGCAGACCTCCGACGAACAGTACCGTGCGGTCCTTGATACGCCTCACGGTTGCCTGGCCGGTGATCATAGTCATCAGGCTGATGCCGCCGGAGGCGTCGGGCTGGGGAACCAGGTAGTTCCTGCCGCTCTTCAGGTCGAAGATCTGTAGCTGGCGCCACTCGCTCTCGCGCCAGAGGAATCCGGCTGACGGGCCGATAGCTGCCAACGTGTTAGGTATCGCCGTGACGGAGGTGAAGATCATCAGACGATCGTCATCCGCCCAGCGGATGCCGCGCAGCTTCTGATCGCCGGCGCGCAGCTGGCCGAGCGTTTTGCCACTGGCCAGCTGCTGCACCACCACGGTGCGCGCGTTCTCGTCGGTCCTTATGAAGGCCACGCGCGTGCCGTCGGGTGACAGCACGACGTTCTCGTAACGCGGCAGTCGCCCGTATATCTCGAGCGGCACGGCCGCGCCGATGTTCGGCGCAGTGGCGAGCGCAGCGAGCGCACAGCAGGCGCTCAGGGACGCCTTTCGGGTGCCGACCGTAGCCACGGTTCCATCCTCTGATCGCGGCGCGATTCTAGCGCCTGTGGAACACCATGACGAAGCGGTCGGTCCTGCCGAGTGCCGGCGGCTTGTAGGAGATCTGGTCGCGCGCATCGTCGGGCCGGCGCAGCACGTCGCTCGCGGCGACGAATTCGAAGCCGTGCTTCTCGAAGTCGGCGCGCGCGAAGGCCTCGTCGATCCGGTGCAGCGGGCCGGCGGCGCTGCTGCCGGTGCCGGGCCTGGCGGAGTGATCCACCAGCAGTAGGATCCCACCCGGCTTCAGGACGCGCGCCATCTCATCGAGCACCTTGCCCGGGTCCATCTTCGGCCACACGGTGTTGATATCGCGGTCCACCCAGTAGATGTCGTGGTAGTTCTTGATGAAGATCTCTGCATCGAGCGAGCCGTTGGCGAGCGGCAGATGCTCGAGGTCGATGCTGCGGTGCTCGACGTTGGGCAGGCGGTGGTTCGCGAGGCGCTTCTCCCAGTAGTTGTCGCTCCAGTAGTCGGAGGCCTTGTTGTTGAGCATCAGCACTTCGCCCCGGGATCCGACGATGAAGCTCAGCAGCTCGCTGAAATAGCCGCCGCCGGCCAGGATGTCTGCCACGTGCATCCCGGGCCCTATACCTGAGAGCCGCAGCACCTCCGCCGGGTGGTCGATGGCATCGCGGTCGAGATCCTCGGCGCTGCGGCCGGCGTGGGCAACGGCGGCGTCATAGATGTCGGCGCTGGCGCCCGCGGCGCCGAGCGCGCTCAGGGTGAGGAACGCGCCCAGTAAGCAGGCGCGCGGCAGCACGGGATTCGCGGCAGCCATGACATCTCCTCTGCGCGGCGCAACCTGACCCGCGCGGCCGTCAGTATGACGGGCGTCATGGCACGTAGGGTACTGTGCGGGGGTGCACCTGGTTGCGACCGGCGCGCTTGGCAGCGTACTGCGCTGCGTCGGCCTGTGCGATCAGGTGCTGCCCCCACACCTGCAGGGTGTCACTGCTCGCCACGCCGATGCTGCAACTGAGGCGGATGGGTGTCCCGAAGCCTACGACTGGCACGTCGGAGACCCGCTTGCATATACGCTGCGCGATGGGTGCCGCGGCGGAGGCATCCGCCCCGGTGAGCACTACCACGAACTCCTCGCCGCCGTAGCGCCCGATGACGTCCGACGGGCGCAGCTCCGCCTGAATCGACGCACTGACTGCCGCGAGGCAGGCATCGCCGGCTGCATGCCCGCGGGTGTCGTTGATCTGCTTGAAGTGATCGAGATCGATGAACAGTACCGAGACCGGCAGCCCGCGCCGCTGCAGCCGCAGGCATGCGGCATCCAGCCGCTCGATGAGCGTCGGGCGGTTCAGCACGCCGGTGAGCGCATCGATCTGCGCACGCCGCTCGGCCTCGGTGAGCGCGGCGTTCTGGGCGCGCATGCGGTCGGCCACCCCGAGCGCGATCAGCACGGCCGCAGCCACGATCGACGGGGAAAACCCGTAGTAGAGGAGCGCCTCGGCGTTGTCCGCGCGTCCATAGAGCAGCCACAGCGTGGTCGCGATCTCAAACACGCACAGCAGCGTCCAGGCGATGAGGAACCAGCCGGCGGCGCGGTTGCCGCGGCGCCAGGCGAGAAAGCACACGACCAGCGTGAAGACCGCGGCGCCGAGGAACATGAGATTGCCGACGTTCTTGATGAGCGTCGCGAGCCCGATGAGGCGCAGCAGGTTCGAGGCGGCGAGCACCAGGAAGGCGAGCGCCAGAGCGCCGAAGGCCCGGTATACCCGTTCCGAGAACAGCCGCAGGTTGGCGAACTCGCGCACGAACAGCGACGCGGCCGTGCCGCACACGGCGATCGGCACGTTCCAGGCGTAGCTGCCGAGCGGGCGGGCCCAGGAGAGCAGCGGCCAGCTGAACCCCTCGCCCGAGAAGTAGGCGAGATAGATCGCCTCGAGCGCGAACAACGTGCCGTAGAGCGGGTAGAGCCGGTCGGTGAGCACGAAGCGCACCAGCAGCGCCGAGAGCGCCATCGCCATCAGCGCCCCGAAGGCAAGCGAGATCATGCGGGAGTGCGTGGCGGCCCGCGGCAGCGTGCGCTCGAGCGTCGAGCTGGCAAACTGCAGATCGGTGGTGGTGAAGCCGGTGCGGGAGACGCGTGCGTACAGCGCCGTGCCGGGATCGGGCGGCGGAGTGAGCGCAAACACCGTGTCCTGACCGCCGCCGAACTTCGGCACCACGGTGGTGACCTGGAGGGGCACGGCCGAGCCATTGCGCCGCGCGAACACCTCGACGCGCTGGTCCATCCCCGAGCGCGCGAGCAGCACCGGCGTCTCGCCCCCTGCCGAGGCGGAAGGCGGGGCTAAGCGGAACCAGACGGTGGCGGTGATGCGATACGAGCCGCGCGCCTTAAAGGGGCGGAACTGGCTATCGAGCGAGCCGTCCGTGACCGCGCCCTCGGGAGGACTTATGCCCGTCGACTCGAGAGCTTCGACCGCAAGAGGGGTCTGGAGCGCGGGAGGGGGCGCCGGAACGGTCAAGGCGGCCGCAGAGCCTGCCGTGAGGCACGCCGCGAGGGCCAAAAGCCAGCTGAGCTCCCTGGAGACCACGGAATCCCTGACCCGGCCCTGGGCCGACACCTTTAGTATGGGGGTGGGGCGCGGGAGCGCCGCTACCCGTTTACGGCCTATCGTAGCGGGGCCGGGCGCCAAATCAATCGCAAAGCAGCAAACCGGTCCTGAGGGCGGTTGACACTCCCGGGGTCCCTACCTAGAATCGCCGGCCTTTGTCGGGCCGGCCCTTCATAAGCACGCCGGCACCGGAAACAGCGACTTAGAAGCACCGGGCCGCCTGACATAGGCGGCCCGGTTGTTCTCTGGGTCGCCCATTGTGCGAGTACCCACCCCCGCACCTGAGCTTGGAGACGAGTTAACGATGGCGACCACGGGTCAGCTCATCCGGCAACCACGCCGGATGGGGGCAGAGAAAACCAAGGTACCGGCGCTCGGGGCTTCGCCCCAGAAGCGCGGCGTCTGTACGCGCGTCTATACCACGACGCCGAAGAAGCCCAACTCGGCGCTGCGCAAGGTATGCCGCGTGCGCCTCACCAACGGCTACGAGGTCACGAGCTATATCGGTGGCGAGGGCCACAACCTGCAGGAGCACTTGGTGGTGCTGATCCGCGGCGGACGCGTCAAGGATCTGCCCGGAGTGCGTTACCACACCGTTCGCGGCACGCTCGACTGTGCCGGGGTCGGCGAGCGCAAGCAGGGTCGCTCCAAGTACGGCGCCAAGCGCCCGAAGAAGTAAGGGGTATTGAGCCATGTCGCGTCGTGCCCAGGCACCGGTCCGCACCATTCTTCCCGATCCGAAGTTCAGTAACGAGATGCTTGCCAAGTTCATGAACGTCATCATGAAGAGCGGCAAGAAGTCCGCCGCCGAGCGCATCATCTACGGTGCCCTCGATCGCATCGCCGAGAAGACCGGCAAGCAGGGCACCGAGGCCATCGAGGTGCTGTCGGCCGCGCTCGACAACGTCAAGCCCGTGGTCGAGGTGAAGTCGCGCCGCGTTGGCGGCGCCACCTACCAGGTGCCGGTGGAAGTCCGGGCCACGCGCCGCCAGACACTGGCCATGCGCTGGGTCATCGAGGCCGCGCGCGACCGGAGCGAGAAGTCCATGGCGTTCCGCCTGGCGCACGAGCTGATGGACGCATCCGAGAACCGCGGCGCCGCGGTGCGCAAGCGCGAGGACACCCATCGCATGGCGGAAGCCAACAAGGCCTTCGCCCACTATCGCTGGTAAGGATCGAAGGACACTGACGTGCCACGCGCGACGCCCATCGAGCGCTATCGGAACATCGGCATCTCGGCGCACATCGACGCCGGCAAGACGACGACGACGGAGCGCATCCTGTTCTATACCGGTGTGTCGCACAAGATCGGCGAAGTCCATGACGGCGCCGCCATCATGGACTACATGGAGCAGGAGCAGGAGCGCGGCATCACCATAACCGCCGCGGCCACCACCTGCTTCTGGAAGGGGATGGACAACAGCTTCCCCGAGCACCGCATCAACATCCTCGATACTCCCGGCCACGTCGACTTCACGATCGAGGTGGAGCGCAGCCTGC
>DASPSF010000045.1:0-5059 GCA_035624075.1 Steroidobacteraceae bacterium
CCAAGCGTACCCGCGAGCGCGAGGAGCACGACCGGCGCGCGACCGAGCGCGAGCGGCCGCAGGCCGCGGCTGCGCCGGCGCCCGCGGCGCGCGAGCGCGCGCCCGCCGGACCCGCGGCGCCGGGGACCGACGACAAGCACACCCGCTACGGCCGCCAGGAGCTGCACGTCGCCGGCGACGTCAGCTCGCGCTACAAGAAGAAGCGGCGCGTCAAGTCGCGGCCGCTGCCGGCCACCGCCGAGGGCAAGCACGGCTTCGAGATGCCGACCGCACCGGTGGTGCGCGAGGTCGGCATCGGCGAGACGGTTACGGTGGCGGAGCTGGCGCAGAAGATGGCCGTCAAGGCCAACGAGGTCATCAAGACGCTCATGAACATGGGCGTGATGGCCACCATCAACCAGCCGATCGACCAGGACACCGCGGTACTGGTGGTCGAGGAGATGGGCCACACCCCGAAGCTCCTCAAGGAGAACCAGATCGAGGCCGACCTGCAGGGTGAGCAGGCCGATGCCGACGCCGAGCCGCGCCCGCCGGTCGTCACCGTGATGGGTCACGTCGACCACGGCAAGACCTCGCTGCTCGACTACATCCGCCGCACCAAGGTGGCCGCGGGCGAGGCCGGCGGCATCACGCAGCACATCGGCGCCTACCAAGTGGAGACGCCCAAGGGCCTCATTACCTTCCTCGATACCCCGGGCCACGCGGCCTTCACCGCCATGCGCGCCCGCGGCGCCAAGGCGACCGACGTGGTGGTGCTGGTGGTCGCGGCCGATGACGGCGTCATGCCGCAGACGGTCGAGGCGATCCAGCATGCGCGCGCCGCCGGCGTGCCGATCGTGGTCGCCGTCAACAAGATCGACAAGAGCGATGCCGACCTCGACCGCGTGCGCACCGACCTCTCCAAGCACGAGGTGATCTCGGAGGAATGGGGCGGCCAGAACATCTTCGTCAACGTCTCGGCACGCACGGGCCAGGGGATTGACCAGCTGCTGGAATCGATCCTGCTGCAGGCGGAGGTGCTCGAGCTGCGCGCGCCGCGCTCGGGCCTCGCCTCGGGAGTCGTGATCGAGTCCTCGATCGAGAAGGGCCGCGGCGCGGTCGCCACCGTGCTGGTCAAGAAGGGCACGCTGCACGTCGGCGACCCGATCATCGCCGGCTCCGAGTTCGGGCGCGTGCGCGCCATGTTCGACGAGAACGGTAAGCCGGTGGAGGAAGCGCCGCCGTCGATGCCGGTGCAGGTACTGGGACTGTCGAGCCCCCCCAACGCCGGCGATGAGATCCTCGCCGCCGAGAGCGAGCGCAAGGCACGCGAGGTGGCGCTCTACCGTCAGGGCAAGTTCCGCGACGTGAAGCTCGCCCGGCAGAGCGCGCGCCCCGAGGACGTGTTCTCGCAGATGGGCGAGGCCAAGGCGGGCGTGGTGGCGGTGCTCATCAAGGCCGACGTGCAGGGCAGCGCCGAGGCGCTCAACGAGGCGCTCGGCAAGCTGTCGACCGAGGAAGTGCAGGTCAAGGTGATCGCCAGTGGACTCGGCGGCATCACCGTGTCGGACGTGCAGCTCGCGGCGGCCTCGCGTGCGCACATCATCGGCTTCAACGTGCGCGCCGATGCCAGCGCTCGCGATGCGATGAAGGAGACCGGCGTCGAGGTGCGTTACTACTCGATCATCTACGAAGCGATCGACGACGTGAAGCAGATGATGACCGGCATGCTGCAGCCGGAGATCAAGGAGCAGATCGTCGGCGTCGCGCAGGTGCGCGAGGTGTTCCGCTCGAGCAAGTTCGGCGTGGTGGCCGGGTGCCTGGTGACCGAGGGCTTCGTGCGGCGCAATAACCCGATCCGCGTGCTGCGCGACAACGTGGTGATCTTCGAGGGTGCGCTCGAGTCGCTGCGGCGCTTCAAGGACGACGTCGGCGAAGTGCGCGCCGGCACCGAGTGCGGCATCGGCGTGAAGAACTACCAGGACGTGCGCGTCAACGACCAGATCGAGTGCTTCGCGCGCGTCGAGGTGGCTCGGACGCTGTCATGAGGAGTGAGTCATGAGCGAGGCCCGCAGCCGGCGCATCGAGTCGGAGATCCAGCGGGTGCTCGCGGCGCTGATCGCGCGCGAGGTCAAGGACCCGCGCGTCGGTAACGTCACCATCACGGCCGTGCACGTGGCGCCCGACATGGGAACGGCGCGCGTCTATTTCACCCCGTTCGCCTCGCGCGAGCCGCCCGAGACGGTGCGCGTCGGTCTGACACACGCCGCCAGCTTCCTGCGCGGCGAGCTCGGCCGGCGGCTCTCGCTGCGGCACGCGCCGCGCCTCGAGTTCCTGTTCGATGACAGCGTCGAGGGCGCCGCCCGCCTCACCAGCCTCATCGACCGCGCGGTCGCCGTCGACCGCGCCACGCACACCGACGAGGCTCCGGGCGAGGGCTCCGACCGAGAGCGCTGACGCGCCGATGCCGAGCGGGATCCTGCTGCTCGACAAGCCGCGCGGCCTGTCATCGAACGCCGCCCTGCAGCGCGTGCGGCGGCTCTTCCAGGGCGAGAAGGCCGGCCACGCCGGCGCCCTGGATCCGCTCGCGACCGGCATGCTGCCGATCTGCCTGGGGGAAGCGACCAAGATCGCCGGCGACATCCTCGCGGGGGCCAAGCGCTACCGCTTCAGCGTTGCTTTGGGCCAGCGCACCGCGACCGGCGACGCCGAGGGCGCGGTGACGGCCGAGGCGCCGGTTCCGGCGCTGACGCGCGCGGGTGTCGAGGCGGTGCTCGAGGGTTTTCCCGGCACCCGCATGCAGGTGCCGCCGATGTACTCTGCGCTCAAGCAGGGCGGGCAGCCGCTCTACCGGCTGGCGCGTGCGGGCCGCACGGTCGATCGGGCCCCGCGCGCGATCGAGCTCTACGAGCTCAGGCTCATCGCCCTCGAGGCGGACTCGCTCGAGCTCGAGACGAGTTGCTCGAAGGGAACTTACGTGCGCGTGCTGGCGGAGGAGATCGCCGCAGCGCTCGGCACCGTGGGCCACGTGAGCGCGCTGCGCCGGCTGGAGGTCGAGCCGTTCGGCGAGGAGCCCATGCAGACGCTCGAGTCGCTCGAGCGGACCTGCGCTGCGGGGGGCGCCGCGCCGCTCCTGCCCGCCGATTACCCGTTGCGGCACCTGCCGGCCGTACATCTCACGGGCGCCGATGCTGCGCGGCTTCGCAAAGGGCAGGTGGTCCCGGCGGCGCTGCCGATGGGTGCCACGCCTGCGGATGATGCGCCGGACCAGGCGCCGCGGCTGCGTCTTTACGACGACGCGGGGAGATTCTTAGGCATTGGGGTTGGCGCCGGCGGCGCTGCCGTGCGGCCGAAGCGGCTGCTCAGTCTCTAATGACCCAGCTGCGGGTCGACCAGGGTGAGCGCCTGGCCCACGTGCTGCGCGCCCGTGCGCCGCAGGTCATCCCCGCTGTAGTAGGTGCCGAACTGATCGCACTTCTGCGTCTGCCCATTCGGCACGCACCCCAAGGGCAGGCCGCTCGGAATGGCCGCCGCAGGCTTTACCGCGCTGGTCCCGTTGCTGGCACACCCGGCGAGCCCGAGGGCAAAGGCCGCGCCGATCATCGACGGCCTCATGGCTCTCAATGCCTGGTGACCGACGGGTCCATCATCTGCAGCGCCGCGCTCACGTTCGTCTGGCCCGTGTTCTGTATGTCCTGCTGGGTGTAGGTCGCACCGAACCCAGCGCAAGTCTTGTCGTCCTTCACCGGAATGCGGGTCGCCGTCTGGGCGACGCAGCCCGCAGGCGGCTTGGCGTTCGCCGTGGTGGCCTGGCCGGGACTGACGGGAGCGGTGGCGCAGGCGGCGAGGATGAGCGCGAGGGCGCCCAGGGCAAGTGATTTCGTCATGGCAATCACCTCTATTTACGAGCCTATGCCCGCAGGGGGTGCGCTGCAAGGTACGAAACGTGCCGGAGGCGTTCCGGTTGACATCCCTCGAGCTTGTTCCCGGACCGTTCGGACAGTACAATGCGCGGCTCACCAAAATGGCTCTTAAGACAAGTAGTTAGGACTTTCGCGCAATGGCTTTAACCAGCGAGAAAAAGGGCGGGATCCTCGCGCAGTTCCGCCGCGGGCCGGCCGACACCGGCTCACCCGAGGTGCAGGTGGCGCTGCTCTCCGAACGGATCAACGACCTCGGCGAGCACTTCACCGCGCACAAGCGCGACCACGCCTCGAGGCGAGGCCTGGTGAAGCTGGTCAACCAGCGCCGCAAGCTCCTCGATTACCTCAGAGCCACCCAACCGCAGAAGTACCAGGAGCTCGTCGAGCGCCTGGGACTGCGTCGCTGAGAACCGGTAAGGGCCGCCGTCATGGACGCGCGGCCCTCGTCGTTTTCGGCCGAACCTCCAACTTCCGAGGAATGAAGCTTTGAGCGTCGTCAGCAAGTCGTTTCCTTACGGCCCGCACACGGTCACCATCGAGACGGGCGAGGTCGCCCGCCAGGCCGAGGGTGCGGTTCGGGTTTCCATGGGCGATACCGTGGTCCTGGTCACCGCCTGCGCGCAGCAGACCGCGCAGCCGGGGCGGGATTTCTTTCCGCTCACCGTCAACTACGTGGAGAAGACCTACGCCGCGGGCCGCATCCCCGGCGGCTTCTTCAAGCGCGAGGGCCGGCCGACCGAGAAGGAGACGCTCACCTCGCGTCTCATCGATCGCCCGATCCGCCCGCTGTTCCCGGACGGTTTCTACAACGACGTGCAGGTGGTCGCGACCGTGCTGTCGATGGATCCGGACATCGATGCCGATATCCCGGCACTCCTCGGCGCCTCGGCGGCGCTCGCGCTCTCGGGCATTCCTTTTAATGGTCCGATCGGCGCCGCGCGGGTCGGCTACCGGGACGGGCAGTACCTGCTGAACCCGACCGCCAAGGACCTGGCCACCTCACAGCTGCACCTGGTCGTCGCCGGCACCGAGCACGCCGTGCTCATGGTCGAGTCGGAGGCCAAGGGGCTCTCCGAAGGGATCATGCTGGGCTCGGTGGTCTTCGGGCACGAGCAGATGCAGACCGCCATCCGCGCCATCAAGGCCTCGCGAGTGAG
>DASPSF010000065.1:0-29025 GCA_035624075.1 Steroidobacteraceae bacterium
CCGGCACTGCCGGCGCACCGCGCGCCAGGGTGTCCCAGGGGGCGATGCCGCGCCCGGCATCCTCGACCTCCAGACTCACGGAATCGGGGCGCACCTCAAGGCGCAGCGCCACCCAGGGACTCGCCGAGTGCCGCTGTGCGTTGGTGAGGGCCTCCTGAGCGACGCGAAAGAGGGTGAGCTCATTGGCGTTGGAGAGACGCGGCATCGACTCGGGAAGGTCGAGGCGCACCTCGATGCCGCTGCGTTCCCGCAGGCCGTCCGCGAGCCAACGCAGCGCGCTCACCAGGCCGAGCTCGTCGAGCAGCGGCGGATGCAGCAGGTAGGAGGCGGTGCGGATCTCGGTCGAGCACTGCCGCGCGAGCCGCACGGCGTTGTCGAGCAGCTCGCGCGGCTTGGCGGCAAGCGAGCGGGCGGCCTCGGAGAGCCGCGCCAGGTCGAGCTCGAGCGCCGCGAGCGTCTGGCCGGTGGAGTCGTGCAGCTCGCGGCCGATGCGCCGCCGCTCCTCGTTCTGGATGCGCGTCAACTCGCCCGCCAGCACCTGCAGGTCTGCGAGCACCTGCTCGCGCTCGAAATCGAGCAGCACCTGCGCCACCTGATCGCCGACCGCACCGGCGAAATTGGTCTCGTCCGGGTGCCAGGTACGCGCGCTCTCGAGCTGCCCGATGGTCAGGCACCCGATGAGCTCGCCCGAGCGGCGAACCGCCGCAACCAGCAGTGACCGGGAGGGGTGGACGATGGGGGGTGAGGCTTCCTTGAGCTCGCGCTGACGGTCTTCGGGCTGGAAGGTAGTGCCGTCGATCACGCGCTCATTGCGCAGCGCCCGTAGGTACAGTGCGCGGCTCGTCGGGAGCTTCGACAGCTCGCCCTGGCGCAGGCCGCTGCCCCGCTCATAGAACGCCTTGCAGCTGAGCGTCGCGCCCTCATCCTCGATCAGCCAGATCGTCACCCGGTCGGTCCCCATGACCTGAGCGGTGTCGGTGCAAATTCCCTCGAGGACCGAACGCAGCCCGGTCCAGCCGCTGCTGATGCTATGGCTCGCCACGCGCAGCAGCAGGTCCGACTGGCGCTGCATGCGCACCCCGCGCGCCGCCTCCGCTTCCTCCTGCTGCTTGCGGGCGGTGATATCGCGCATGACCGTCTGCACGGCGGGCACTCCCCCGTACTCGATCCGTACGCCCTGCACCTCGACCCAGATGATGCTGCCATCGAGCCGGCGGATGCGCGCCTCGCGCGGATCGGCGCTCTGGCCGTGCTCCAGCACCCGGCGGGTGCGCTCGGCGAGCACCTTGCGGTCGGGCTCGAGCGCGAAAGACATGACGGAGATGCCGCTCAGCAGGTCGTCGGGCTTGGCACCGATCAGCTGCCGGGCGGCTGCGTTACCGAACAGCAGCTCCTGGCCGCGGTGTACGAACACCGCCTCCGGCATGGCGTCCACCAGCGCCCGGTAGCGGCCCTCGCTCTCGCGCCGCTCCTGCTCGGCGCGTTTGGTCTCGGTGAGGTCGTGCACGACGGCGAGCGTCAGCACGGTCTTGCCCTGCCTGAGGATGTTGAGGTCCACCTCGGCGGGGAAGGTGGCGCCGGTGTCGACGCGCTTGTGCAGCCATTCGAAGCTGACATTTCCGTCGCGCATCGCCTGCTCGATGCGCGCGCGCCGCGCCGGATCCGAGGGCTGGCCGTCCGGCTGCTCGGGCGGCGACAGCTTATCCGGCGTGAGCGCGCGCAGCGCCTCCTGGTCCGCCAGCCCGAACATCCGCAGCGCGGTGTCGTTGGCGGTGATGAAATGGTCGCCCTCGCCGAGGAAGACGCTGAAGGCCGTGTTGTTGAACAGCGTCCGGTAGTGCATCTCGCGATTGCGCAGCGCGCGCAGAGAATGGCTGAGGAGGAAGGTCATGGCGAGCACCAGCGCCGAGAACGCGCCGGTCACCAGGAGGGTCGTCACGGTGCGCTCGCGCCACTGGGCCAGGATCGCATCGAGCGGCCGGGCGGTGACGATCAGGGCCGGGTACTGCCGCAGCTGCGCAAAACCGTAGACGACCCGCGTCCCGAATACAGGCGAGGCCCCCTCCACGACGCCTGAGTCCCAGCCGCTCGCGAGGTAGGCCTTGGCCTGCTGAAACGTGGCCGAGGAGGAATAATTGCGGCCGACCAGGTTGTGTCCGGGCTTGTCTTCCATCGCCGCGAGCAACGTGCCCTCCCGGGTGACCATGAAGATGACGCCGCCTGGGCCGCCGAGCTGGGTACGGAGCGACTCGAAGGCGCGGAAGTCGAACAGGCCGCCCGCCCACAGGTGCGGGTTGGTGGCCGAAGGCACATGGCGCGCAATCGGCACCAGCAGGTTCTCACTGGCCTCACCCGGCGTGCCGTCGGGGTCGGCGACCGGCGGGCCGATCCAGACATCCTCCGAGCCGTGGGACGCGATCGCGTCGAACCAGGGCGGTGGCGCACGGCTCACGTCGAAGGATCCCGCCCGGCCGGCACGCGCGAAGCGCGAGGCGTCGGCCACGAACACTGACCGCACGTACTGCCCGCCGCTCATCGCTTCGCCGAGGGCGGGGCTCAGGTCGCGTTCCGATATCGCGTTCAGGCCACCCAGGGCCTCGACCTCCCGTGCGCGGGTGACCGCCGATCCGACCCCGTCGCTGATCATCGCGAACGCGCTCTGCTCGAGCGCCACGGCAACCGCACGCAGCCGATTACTTTCCGACTGGTAGGTCTGCTCGCGGTCGGTGCGGATGCGTTGTGCCGAGTAGGCCCAGCCGGTCGCGAGCACGAGCGCGGCGTAGAGCAGCAGGGTCCAGCTGAGGCTGGAAGGAAGTAACAGCGAAACATCCCCGGAGCTCGGTCCGGGTGGGGACTTCAAGCGTACCCCCTCATCCATTCAAAGGGTCGCGGGTAATTCTTGTAGCCATGAGTTTGCGCCAAAGCCCGTCCGGAGGCCATGCCCCGCGAGTCAACGGGGGAACGCCCCGCCCCGTTAACGGGATCGGACGAGCTCGAACATACAAGGTTAAATGGAGTCTAATGCAACGGCGGGCGCGCGATGCGCCGGAGAGGTGGGTTTATGGGAATTTCGAGTCTCAAAGTGGTCCGTCAGCTCGCCGTGGCGGCCTTCGTGCTCCTGCCTGCTGCGGCGCCCGCGGACACCCAGTCCGCCGTGTGGAGGCCTAAGGAGCTTACCTTCGTTTTCATGGGCTTTACCGCTCATTACTCCTGCGACGGGCTGCGGGACAAGATCCGCCACGTGCTCGGCGAGCTCGGGGCGCGCAGCGATTTCAAGGTGGACTACCACGGTTGCTCCTCTCCTTTCGGGTCGCCCGATCCGTTCCCGGGCGTGCGCATCAGGATGCAGGTGCTGGAGCCGGCCGCCGCAAGTGACCCGAGCACGGACGCTGTCGCGGCGCACTGGCAGAGGGTGGATCTGCACCTCGACAAGGATCCGGTGTGGGAGGCGTCCGATTGCGAGCTGCTGGAGCAGATCCGGCAGAAAATCCTGCCGCTGTTCGCGACGCGCCAGGTGGATTTCGCCTCGAATTGCGTGCCGCACCAGGCTCAACTCGGCACGCACCTCACCGCCGAGCTGCTGTTCCCCGACCCGAAGGGTGACAAGAGCGTCGCTTCAAAATAACCTCTCGACTCGCAAGGGCGAGTGACCCGGGGAGGGGCGGGTGCACATGTATCAACGCGGCGAATCGCGCTAGGTGGGCTCCGACGACCGCCCTGAACGGGCGCCTTCCCGCTTTCCGCTCGCGCTGGCTTCGCTCCTCGGAGCGGCGCTGCTGATCAACTACGTCGACCGCGGCACGATCTCGACCGCGGGCCCCCTCATCAAGAGCGAATTCCACCTCGATGCGGTGCAGATGGGGCTGTTGCTGTCGGCTTTCTTCACGACTTACGTCATTTCGCAACCGTTCATGGGCGTGCTGGTCGATCGCATCGGCGCGGCGCGCGTGCTGGCGGGGGGCTTCGCGCTCTGGTCGGTCGGCACCTTCCTCGCGGGGCTGTCGGGGAGCCTGCTGTCGCTGGTGGCGCTGCGCCTGGTGATGGGCGCCGGAGAGTCGGTGTGCTACCCGAGCGGTTTCGCGCTGATCTCCCAGCGCGTCGAGGACCAGCACCGCGCGCGGGCCACCGCCATCATGCAGGTGGGCAGCGTCGTCGGACCGGCGCTCGGGACCTTCATCGGCGGCGCCATCATGATCCGTTATGGATGGCGGGCGATGTTCATCACGCTCGGCCTGGCCTCGCTCCTGTGGCTGATTCCATGGATGAGCCAGCTGCGCGTGCGCCCGCCGCCGAGACCGCGCGACGCCGCGGGCGCGGGCCCGAGGTGGATCGATATCGTTTTGCAGCGGGCCCTGTGGGGCACGGTGTTTGGCAACTTCTGCTCGAACTACGCGTTCTACTTCGTGTTCACCTGGGTACCGCTGTACCTCGTGGAGGAGCGCGGCCTGTCCCTCGGCGCGATGACCCGGGTGCAGGGCTTCATCTGGGTGGCGGACTCGCTCAGCATGCTCGCGGCGGGGTGGCTGATCGACTGGTGGATCCGCCGCGGCGCGACCGCCAGTCTCGCCTACAAGACCGCACTCTCCCTGAGCGCGGCGGGGGTCGGCATGTGCCTGCTGTCGCTGAGCGGCGCGGGCGCAGCGGCGGGTGCACTGCTGCTGCTCGCGACCGGTGTTGCCGATGGGCTCAACGCGCCCTCGGTGGGTGCCTTGACCCAACGCTTCGCCGGCCCGCTCGCCACCGGCCGTTGGATGGGCACGCAGAACGCGGTCAGCAACACCGCCGGCATCCTCGCGCCGAGCGTGACCGGCTATCTAATCAAGCACGATGGCGGCCACTACACCGTGGCCCTGTGGGTAGCAGGCGGCGTGGCGCTGCTCGGGGTTCTGGCGTGGCTGATCGTCGTGCCGCCGGTGGAGCCGGTCGATTGGACGCGGCCGGCGCGTGCGGACCCGGCGCGTTGATAGGTCTCATCTGCGATAGTTAGGCGTTCACCTAACTATCGCGAAATGAGGTCACACGTACTCCCGCGCCCGCTCCTGATCCTTGAGGATGTCGCGCGCGGCGAGGTAAAGATGCGCGGTGGCCCACAGGCCCGTGGGCACCAGACACAGCATCGCGAGCCGCAGCGAATCGGCGTTCGAGACGTGATTGGGCGCGAAGTAGTCGCTCAAGGCTCCGATCAGCGGCGGTGCGATCACGAGATTTCCGAGGTTGGCGAGGAACAGCACCATGGCGCAGAACATCGCGCGCATGCGGCAGGGCGCGAGGTTGTTGAGGAGCCCGAAGCCCGGACCGATGTAGAAGTAGATCGCAGGGATGAAGATCCACAGCATCGCCTTCGCGAGCGCGAGGTCGCGCGTCCAGTAGACGACACCGGAGGCGACGGTCGCGATGCCGATACCGCCGGCGAGCACCCACACGATGCGCCGGGCATCGACCATGGTGGAACGCGCCATCAGCCAGCCGGTCGCGACGGTAGCGAGCCCGCCGCCCCACAGGTGCATGTTCTGCGTGACGTCGCTCGCCTGCCCGACGGTCATGTGGTACGTGCGCTGCAGGAACGCCGGCGTCCAGAACATGAGCCCCCAGCCCCAGAGTGCGCACACCGCCGTGCCCATCATGGTGTGCACCGCCGAGCGCTGTTGCCACAGAAACCTCATGGTGGCGGCAACCGAGGGCGCCATGCTGTCCTTGCCGCTGTCGAGGCAGCCGCGCTGGGGCTCGCGCACGGTGAGCCACACGCCGAGGCCGGCGAGCATGCCCGGCAGGCCGAGCGCCCAGAACGCCGCCCGCCAGCCGTAATGGTCCGCGATCGTTCCGGCCACGTTGTACCCGAGCCAGGCACCGATCGGCGCGCCCAGGGCGAATACCGTGAGCGCCATGGCCCGGCGGGTGGCGGGAAAATAATCGGACAACAGCGAATTCGCGCCGGGCGTGCCGCCCGCCTCGCCGATCGTGACGCCGACGCGCGCCAGGAAAAACTCGAAGGAAGTCCGCGCGAACCCGCACACCGCGGTCATCGCCGACCACAGCACGAGACAGGCGGCCACGATCTTCCTGCGGTTGTAGCGGTCGATGAGCCAGGAGAGCGGGAACCCCAGCACGACGTAGAACAGACCGAAGGCGAGGCCGGTGAGTAGCGCGACGCCCTTGTCCGTGAGCTGCAGCTCGTGGCGGATCGGATCGAGCACGGTCGACACGACGTAGCGGTCGGCGATGCTGAGCGTGTACACCAGGCACATCATGATCAGCACGTACCAGCGCTCCGCCAGGGAAGCGGACTGCGGCTCGGTGATCCTCAGGGCCGAAGTATCCGCTGCGACGCTCGACTGAAGCTCGCTCATGGACTCAGGTTACCCCTGCGACGCGCGGCTGTCTTCCAGAATGAGGTCGGCGGCCTTCTCCGCCAGCATCATGACCGGCGCGTTGGTGTTGCCCGAGGTCACGTTGGGGAACGCCGCCGCATCGACCACTCGCAGCGCCGTGACGCCGCGTACGCGCAGGCACGGATCGAGCACCGAGGTGCGTGGGTCGGATCCCATCGCGCAGGTCCCGCAGGCGTGGAACACCGAGCCCGAGCGGCGGCGGAAATCCGCGAGGATCTGCGCCTCGCTCGTGAGAGTGCTGCCGGGTTCCCGTTCGGCCTCGATGATGCCGGCGAGCGGCTCGGTCGCCGCCAGGCGCCGCACCAGCCGCGAGCCCTCGAACACCTCGCGGATGTCCTCCGGGGCGGACAGGGCATTCGGCTGGATCGCCGGGCTCTTGAGCGGATCGAGCGAGCGGATGTGGATGGTGCCGCGGCTCAGCGGGCGGCAGGTGTTGAAGGAGATGAGGAAGCCGGCGTAAGGGTCTGGATTCATCAGGCGACGGGTCGAGCCGAGGGTGGTGGTCGAGTAGCTCGCCGGATTGAAATAGATGTGCAGGTTGGGGCGGCTGAGCCCGTCGCGGCTGCGCAGGAACGCACCCGCCTGGTTGACGCTCATCGAAAGCGGCCCGCTGCGGCCGGCGAACGCGTAGCGCAACGCCGCGCGCACCTTGCCGAGAAACGGCGCGAGCTCGTTGTTGAGGGTACGCACGCGCGAGCGATAGTAGTAGTTGACCGCGAGGTGGTCCTGCAGCCCGCGCCCGACCGCGGGCGAGTCGGCGATCACTGGAATACCGAAACGCAGCAGGACCTGAGGATCGCCGACCCCGGAGAGCTCGAGCAGCTGCGGCGAGTTGATCGCGCCCCCCGAAAGGATCACCTCGCGCCGCGCCTTCACGACCTGCTTGACGCCGGCCTCAACGAACTCCACCGCTGCCGCGCGCTTGCCTTCGAACAGAATGCGCGTTGCCTGGGCACGCAGGCGGACCTCGAGGTTGGGACGGCGCGCCGCGGGAGTCAGGTAGGCACTGGACGCCGACACCCGCACCCCGTCCCTGATGGTGACTTCCCAAAGCCCGGAGCCTTCGGACTGCGCGCCGTTGAAGTCGCGGGTGCGCGCTAACCCTAAGTTGTCGCAGGTCTCGAGAAAGGTCTGGCACAGCGGGTGCACGCGCGCCGACACGTCGCTCACGGCGACCGGACCGCCCGCACCGTGGAACTCAGGCTCGCCGAAGGGGTGATCCTCGAGCTTCCTGAAATAGGGGAGCACCTCCCGGTAGCACCAGCCGGGGTTGCCGGCCGCCGCCCAGTCGTCGAAATCCCCGGGCTGCCCGCGCACGTACACCATGGCGTTGATCGAGCTCGAGCCGCCGAGCACCTTGCCGCGCGGCCAGAACTGACTGCGGTTGTCGAGCGTCGGATCGGGCTCCGCCTGGTACATCCAGTTGAAACGCGGGTCGTTGAAGGTGCGTCCGTAGCCGATCGGCACCTGGATCCAGGGCGAGCGGTCGCTGCCACCCGCCTCGAGGAGCAGCAGGCGCGCCCGGCGGTCCGCGGTCAGGCGGTTGGCGAGCACGCAGCCGGCCGAGCCGGCGCCGATCACGATGTAGTCGTAGTCGGACATCCAGCGATCAGCCGACGACGGGGTCCTGTGCCATCTCGAGATGCAGCGCCTTGTCCTTGTAGGGGTGCCGGGCGATGACGTCCTCGTTCAGCTCGACCCCGAGACCCGGCTCGGCCGGTGGAATGACGTAGCCCGCCTCCCAGCGGATCGGCTGCCTGAGAACCTCGGCATGGAAGCCCTGCCAGCGCTCGATGCTCTCGAGGATCAGGAAGTTAGGACTGCAGGTCGCGAGCTGGATGTTGGCGGCTCCGACCACCGGCCCGCAGTACAGGTGCGGCGCGATCTGCACGTGCTGAACCTCGGCCATTGCCGCGATCTTCTTGGCCTCGAGAATGCCGCCGCACCGCCCGAGGTTCATCTGCAGGATCGCAGCCGCACCCGCGCGCAAGAGGCGCGCGAATTCGTACTTGGTCGCTAGCCGTTCGCCGGCCGCGATTGGTATGCGCGTACCGCGTGCCACACGCGCCATCTCTTCGGGGGCATCGGGCGGCACGGGCTCCTCGAACCACAGCGGGTCGTAGGCCTCGAGGCGCCGCGCGAGGCGCAGCGCCCCCGCGGCGGTCATCTGGCCGTGCGTGCCGAACAACAGGTCCGCCTTGGTTCCGACCGCCGCACGCAGCAGCTTCATGAAGCGCTCGCACAGCTCCAGTGCCGCGAGCGACAGCTGCCGGCCATCAAACGCGGAGTAGGGCCCCGCGGGATCGAACTTGATGGCGGTGAAACCCTGTGCCAGGTACTCCGCGGCACGCTCGGCGGAGAGCTCCGGGTCCTGGTAGACGTCGGTCTGGTCGCCGGGCCGCGCATATATATAGGTGTAGCTGCGGAGCCGATCGTGCACCCGGCCGCCGAGCAGGTTATAGACCGGCTGGCCCGCCTCCTTGCCGATGATGTCCCAGCAGGCCATCTCCAGCGCCGACAGCACTCCCATCAGCGCGAGGTCCGCATGCTGCGTGTAGCCGGCCGAGTACACGCGCCGCCAGATCGTCTCGATGTTGTGCGGGTCCTCGCCCGCCAGATAGCGCTCGAAGACATCGACCAGCATGCGCGCCACCAGATCGGGATGGAACGGCACGCAATAGGCCTCGCCGACGCCGTGCACCCTGCCGTCGGTTGTGAGCTTCACGAACACGAAGTAGCGCCCGCCGTAGTGGGGCGGCGGATTTCCCACCACGAATGTCGCGATGTCGGTGAGCTTCAAGGGCGGGCCTCAGCGATAGGCGGTCCAGATCGTCTTGAGATCGCAATACTTGTCGATCGCGTGCGGCGAGCGGTCGCGCCCCGAGCCCGAGAGCTTGAAGCCGCCGAACGGGGTTGCCATGGTGGAGCGGTCGAAGGCGTTGACCCAGACCGTGCCGCCGCGCAGCGCACTCGAGAGGCGATGGGCGCGGTTGATGTCCGCGGTCCACACCGCGGCCGCGAGCCCGTAGGGGGTGTCGTTGGCGATGCGCAGCGCTTCGGCCTCGTCACGGAAGGTCATGACCGAGAGCACCGGCCCGAAGATCTCCTCACGCGCCACCTTCATGTCGTTGCGCGCGTGATCGAGCACGGTCGCCTCGACATAGAAGCCGCCGGTTTCCTTCAGCGCCTGGTGGCCGCCGAGCGCGATACGCGCGCCGTCGGCGACACCCGAGTCGATGTAGCCGAGGACCCGCTGCATGTGGCCGCGGTCGATGAGCGCCCCCATCTGGGTGGTGGGCTCGAGCGGGTGGCCGAGCGTGATGGTGCCCGCCACCTTCTCGATCGCCTGCAGCAGCTGGTCCTTCACCGACTGGTCGACGACCAGGCGCGAGCCGGCGTGACAGGTCTGGCCGCTGTTGTAGTAGACGCCCCAGGCGATGCCGGCTGCGGCCTCGGTGAGATCGGCGTCGGCGAACACCACCTGGGGCGTCTTGCCGCCGAGCTCGAGCGCGACGCGCTTCAGGTTCGAGTCCGCTGCGTAGCGCAGCATGAGCCGCCCGACCTCGGTCGAGCCGGTGAAGGCGATGAGATCCACCTCGGGATGGAGGGCGAGCGCCTTGCCGGCTTCCTCGCCGAAGCCCGGCACGACGTTCAGGACGCCGGGCGGCACACCGGCCCCGGCGGCGAGCTCGGCGAGGCGGATGGCGGTGAGCGGTGATTGCTCGGCGGGCTTGAGCACCACCGAATTGCCGGTGAGCAGCGCCGGTCCCACTTTCCAGCAGCTGATGATGAGCGGGTAGTTCCACGGCACGATCGCCGCCACGACACCCAGGGGCTCGCGCCGGATGAGCGCGAGGTCGTTGGGACCGGTGGGCGCGACCTCGTCGTAGAGCTTGTCGGAGAACTCGGCGTAGTACTCGATGCAGTCGGCGCAGTTGGCGACATCGACCGCCACCGAGTTGACGATCGGCTTGCCGACGTCGCGCGTCTCGAGGAGCGCGAGCCGGTCGCTGTCGGCACGGATCGCCTCGGCAAAGCGCCGCAGAATTTTCTTCCGGTCTCTCGGCTCCATGCGCCGCCACGGCCCGTTCTCGAAGCTCGAGCGCGCGGCCTGCACCGCCGCCTCGACGTCGGCGGCGCGGCCGCGGGCCACCTGCGCGATCACCTGCCCGTCGATCGGGCTCACGTCGTCGAAGACACCGCCGTCGAGGGCGGGGACCAGGCGGCCGCCGATGAAGGCGCGTCCCTCGGGCCTGAAGGCGGCGGACATGCGCTCCCACGTTCCGCGGTCGCGCTGTAAGGCAGAGGTGCTCATGATGTCAGGTCTCTCGAGGGTAAAGTTCCACAGCTGCAGGAGGCGTCAAGCCTAGAAAAGGAATAGCGCCATCTAAAAGAGTCATCGGTGCAGCAGCGTGCGCTCGACGGCCTGGTGCCAGCCGGCGATCAGCCGCTCGCGGCGCGCCGCCGGCATCGAGGGCGAGAACTCCGCCGCCTTCTGCCACGTCGCGGCCACCGCTGCGGGATCCTTCCAGACGCCGCTGGCGAGCCCGGCGAGGAACGCGGCTCCGAGCGCCGTGGTCTCGAGCTCGACCGGCCGCTCGACCCGTGCATCGAGGACGTCGGCCAGGAACTGGCAGAACCAGTCGTTCGCCGCCATGCCGCCGTCGACCCGGATGGCCTGCGCGCGGCGTGCACCATCTCGGGCCATGGCGGTCGTGAGATCCAGTGTCTGATAGGCGACGGACTCGAGTGCGGCACGCGCCAGGTGCGCCGCCGAGGCATCGAGCGTCAGCCCGCAGATGAGTGCCCGTGCGCCAGGCTCCCAGTAAGGTGCGCCGAGGCCGACGAAAGCCGGCACCAGGTACACGCCGTGCTCGTCGGGCACGCGCGCCGCGAGTGCCGCGGTCGCAGCGGCGCTGTCGATGACCTTCAGGCCATCGCGCAGCCACTTGATCGCCGCGCCGGCGACGAAGATCGAACCTTCCATCGCGTAGCTCATGTGCCCGCCGAGGCGGTAGGCGGCCGTGGTGAGCATGCGATTGGTCGAGGCGACCGCGGTGTCGCCGGTGTTGAGGAGCAGGAAACAGCCGGTGCCGTAGGTGGACTTCGCCATGCCCGGGGCGAAGCAGGCCTGGCCGATGAGAGCGGCCTGCTGATCCCCGGCGATGCCGCAGATCGGCAGCGCGCGGCCAAAGAGTGTTGGCTCGGTCGAGCCGTAGAGCGCGCTGCTGTCGCGCACCTCGGGGAGCAGCGCTCGCGGCACGCGCAGCAAGCGCAGCAGCTCCTCGTCCCAACACTGGCGGTGGATGTCGTAGAGCAGCGTCCGCGAGGCGTTGGTGACGTCGGTGGCATGCACCCGGGCCCCGGTGAGGCGCCAGAGAAGAAAGCTATCGATCGTGCCGAAGGCGAGCTCGCCACGCTCGGCGCGCTCGCGCGCGCCCGGCACATGGTCGAGGATCCACGCGACCTTGGTGGCGGAGAAATACGGATCGAGCAGCAGGCCGGTCCGCTCGCGTACCAGCGCCTCGGCGCCCGCGGCCTTGAGCCGGGCGCATTCCTCCGTCGTGCGCCGGTCCTGCCAGACGATCGCGCGGTGGATGGGCCGTCCGCTATCGCGTTCCCAGACCACGGTGGTCTCGCGCTGATTGGTGATGCCGAGGGCGGCGATCGCCTGTGGCCCGCCGCAGCGTCCGATCACCTCAGCCGCGGTGGCGAGGGTGTCGCGCCAGATGTCCTCCGGCTCGTGCTCGACCCAGGCCGGGGCCGGGAAGTGCTGCGCGTGCTCGCGCCGGGCGAGCGCGACGGCGCGCGCATTCACGTCGAAGCCGATCGCCCGCGTGGAAGTCGTGCCCTGATCGATCGCGAGTACCTGGGGCGGTTGCGCCATGGCGCCATTGTCACGCAGGCCGGGCGCGCCGGGGCACCCGGCGGAAGCTGATGCCTGCGCGCAACAGTGACTCCTGCCTGCGGGATTGCCCGGCGGCGCCTGCGGCAGAGGGTCCTGGCGGCGGCGAATGCGGCTGGTGCCGGGAGCAGATCCGTTTTTAAGATACGGCTATCCGATTTCTAGTCTTCTGGCTGTCACAAAGGTGTGAAAGGCTATGGATCACAGGGGTCCGCTGATTCCGCGCACGCAGCAAACAAATGCGGAAAACGGACCGATCATGCCTGATGACGCGTTTATTCAAGCGCCGCGGGGGCGAATGGTATAAACGTCATTCGGGGGGTCGCCCGGGACGGCGTACCTGCGTTCGAGTGGGGAATAACCAACCAAACCCTCGGGGAGCTACGCGATGAAGGTCAATCCGAAGATTTCTGCGGCCGTGGCGGCAATCCTGACTGCGCCCACGACTGCAATCGTGCTCGCGTCACCGTCCGACCTGATGGCGCCGGCGGATCAGGCAACTGCCACGACCGAGTCCGGCGGAGGCCTGGCGGAGGTGGTGGTCACGGCGCAGCGGCGCAGTGAGAACGTCCAGGACGTGCCGATCACCATTCAGGCGATTACCGGCGCTGAGCTCAGCCAGCTGGGCGTGACCAATTTCGATGATCTGCTGAAGTACACGCCGAACGTGACCTTCAGCGGCAACGGCCCGGGCACCGGCAACATCTTCATCCGCGGCCTGGGCGGCATCGGCTCCGGCAACCAGTCGCAGTCGACCACCGCCGCCTTCCCGAACGTGGCGCTGTACCTCGACGACCAGTCGATGACCTTCCCGGCGCGCAACAACGACGTCTATGTCGTCGACATGGAGCGCATCGAGGTGCTGGAGGGTCCGCAGGGCACCCTGTTCGGCGGCAGCGCCCAGGCGGGCATCATCCGCTACATCACCAACAAGCCGAATCTGACGGCGACCTCGGGCGAGTTCAACGCCGGCTACGGCACCACCTCCGGCGGCGATCCCAACAGCAAGCTGAGCGGGGTGCTCAACATTCCGCTCATCGAAGGCGTGTTCGGGGTGCGCGCGGTGGTCTTCAGCGAGCACCAGGGCGGCTACATCTCCAACGTCGCCTCGACCATCTCCTACCAGCCCGGGACGGCGGCGGCCGCGACGGGAGCGTCGGCGAACAACGCCGGCCTGCTCGGCAACAATCTCAACAGCGTCGATTACCAGGGCTTCCGGCTGTCGGCGCTGTGGAAGATGAGCGACGACTGGAATCTGCTGCTGCAGCAGAACTACCAGGATATGAACGCAACCGGTTACTGGTACACGTACCCTCAGGATTCGAACGGCAACACGCTGGCGCCGTACCAGATCACGGCCTTCACGCCCGCATGGAACAAGGACAAGTACGACAGCACCGCCTGGACCCTGAACGGCCAGCTGCCGGGCAACGTGAGCATGGTCTACACCGGCAGCTACATGTCGCGCAACATCGACGGCCAGCAGGACTACTCCAACTATCTGCGCAGCACCACGGGCTCCTATTATGGCTGCGTCGGACCGGGCGCCCTGTACTTCAACCCGGGGAACTTCCCCACGACGGCCCCGGGCTCGAACACCAACCTGGCGACGCACAAGCTGCAGTGCTATCCGCCGGTCGGCAGCTGGCGGGACATCGTCCACAACACCCACCAGAGCCATGAGCTGCGCTTCAGCACCGATCAGGACCAGCGCCTGCGCGCGATCGCCGGCCTCTATTGGGAGAAGTTCGTCATCGACGACGAGATGAATTTCAACTACTTAGGCATACCTCAGTGCAACACCGCCGCGCAGGCCGCCGCGGGGGCTGCCGGCACGGGACCGGACTGCCTGTCCGCGGTCGGGCCGGTGCCGGGCACCTTCGCGAACGACCCGA
Source organism: Steroidobacteraceae bacterium (assembly GCA_035624075.1). Classification (GTDB taxonomy): domain Bacteria; phylum Pseudomonadota; class Gammaproteobacteria; order Steroidobacterales; family Steroidobacteraceae; genus 13-2-20CM-66-19. The sequence goes on from DASPSF010000065.1 coordinate 14,190, forward strand.
GCGTGCGCACCGGCATGGACAACGCCTTCGGCGAGGACGATCAGCGCGGCTACAAGCAGCGGGCGTTCTTCGCGTCCGTCGACTTCGATCTGATTCCGAAAGTGCTGACCGTGACCGGCGGCGGGCGCCTCTACCATTACGACGAGTTCGAGCACGGCTCGGAGTGGTACAGCGAGAGCACCAGCAGCGGCTACGTCCTCGATCACCTGAACGGCGTGTGCCTGCAGAAAGGGTTGTGCGGCTTCCCGATCAACCTGGACAAGAGCGAGCAGGGCTCGCGCTGGCGCGCGAACCTGACGTGGCACGTGACGCCGGACGTCATGGCCTACTACACGTTCTCCCAGGGATTCCGTCCTGGCAGCTTCAACCGCACCGATTCCATCGGTGGGCTGGTGTTCCTCAAGGCGGAAGTCCCGTATTGCACATATCCCGGCGGAGTCAAGACCTGCATCGCCGACAGCGACCAGTACGAGAAGCCGGCCGGCGTCAACTCTGACAACCTGATCAACAACGAGGTCGGTTTCAAGAGCGAGTTCTTCGAGCACCACCTGCTGGTCAACGTCTCGGCGTACTACATGAAGTGGAACGACGAGCAGTTGTCGTTGTTCGAGCCGGCGTTCCTGGGCAACACGACGTTCAACGTGCAGGGACCCGACTTCACCATCAAGGGCTTCGAGGTGCAGTTCGATGCAAAGGTCACCGACGGGCTGAGCCTGCAGGGATCGGCCTCGGTCAATCAGTCGACGCAGACGAACGCGCCGTGCCTCCAGTCGGTGGGTGTCGATCCGAACAACGCGCATACGGCCAACAACCCGACCCCGGCCGGACAGTGCCTGGTGATCAACAGCGCGGCCGGACCGATCCCGAACGCGCTCGGTGCACAGGGCACGGCGCCGGCGTTCTCGCCGCCGTTCATGTTCAACCTGCGGGCGCGCTACGACTGGACCTCGGGGGACTACAAGCCCTTCGTGTGGGCCGGCGCGAGTCACGTGGGGTCGATGACCAACGAGCCGCGCAACTACGACAATGGCAACAACCCGGCCTTTTCCAGCCCGCCGATCACGACGCTGCTGCTGTATACCATCCCGGGTTATACGACCTATGATGCGGCCATCGGCGTGACCAAGGACAACTGGACCGTGCAGTTGAACGGCGCCAATCTGACGGATGCGTACGGGCCGACCAACATCACCTCCGGTCAGTTCATCAAGGCGGAGATTCCGCTGCGTCCGCGGACTCTGAACCTGAACATGGCCTACAGGTTCTGACGCCACAGCTGAGATCCGGCCGCCCGCGGGCCGGCTTGAGTAGAATGGAGGGCGGACCGTTTTCGGTCCGCCCTCTTTGTTTATGACCCGATACCTAGTGACCTGATGAACGCTACCGAGCCCCGACCGGATGCAGCCGCGACGACTGCCGAGGTGGCGCGGATTCACGGCTTGCTGAACGCGCGCGACTTCTCGGGCGCGCTGGCGGCCTCCACGGCATTGCTGGCGGCCGAGCCCGATGACCGCAACGCGCTGCTGCTCGCAGCGATCGCCCAGCGCAACCTGGGCAGAATCCCGGATGCACTCGAGACGCTGGCGAACCTGCAGCAGCGTCACCCGCGCTTCAGCCTGCTCTATCAGGAGCGTGGCAACTGCTACATCGCGCTGCGCCAGGCCCCGGAGGCCATCCAGGCGTTTCTCATTGCGGTGAACCTCAACCATGCGCTGCCGCGCAGCTGGAGGCAGCTCGAAGGCCTCTACCGGATGACCGGGGAGGCGGGCAACGCCGCCATGGCGGGCAGCCATGTGGCGACGCTGCGGAGCATCCCGCCCGACATCGTGGGCGCAACGGCCTTCTTCATGGACGGGGACCTCGATGCCGCCGAGTCGCTGATTCGGGCGTGGCTGCTCAAAAACGGCGACCACGTCGAGGCGATGCGCCTGTTGGCGCGCATCGGCATCGCGCGCCGGATCTACGACGATCCCGAGCTGCTGCTGGCGGCGGTGCTCGAGCGCGCGCCCGACTACCGGGCTGCACGCCAGGAGTACGCCAGCGTGCTCATCGAGCTGCATCGGCACGAGGAGGCGCGCCGCCACATCGGGATGCTGCTCAAGGATGAGCCTGACAGCCGCGCGCTGCGCATGCTCGATGCGGCCGCGCTGGTCGGCCTCGGCGAGCACGAGCGCGCGATCGAGATCTATCGCGGGCTGCTCGGATCGCCCGCCGACGCCGACGTGCACCTGTCAATCGCTCATGCTCTGAAGACGCTCGGCAAGACGCCGGAAGCGATCGCCTCCTACCGCAAGGCGGCGGAGCTGCGGCCGGACTTCGGCGATGCGTACTGGAGTCTCGCCAATCTCAAGACCTACCGCTTCGAGCCGCAGGAGCTCGAGCAGATGCGCACGGCGCTCGCGGCGCCGTCCACCGGCGCCGTCGATCGCTATCACCTGTGCTTCGCGCTCGCCAAGGCGCTCGAGGACCAGGGGGAGTACGGCGAGTCCTTTCGCTTCTACGAGCTCGGCAATCGCCTCAAGCACACCGAGATCCGCTACCGGCCCGCGATCACCGAGAACAACACCCGCCGGCAGATCGAGGTGTGTACGGCGGAGTTCTTTGCCAGCCGCCAGGGCTGGGGCACGCCGCAGCCGGGTCCGATCTTCATCGTCGGGCTGCCGCGCTCGGGCTCGACGCTCCTCGAGCAGATACTCGCCTCGCACTCGCAGGTCGAAGGGACGCAGGAGCTGCCCAACATCCAGCAGATCGTCAGCAATCTCCGCGGGCGCGAGTCGGAGGGAACGGAGTCGCGCTATCCGCGCATCCTCGCGACCCTCAGCGAGGCGGATTTCAGGCAGCTCGGCGAGAAGTATCTCGCCGACACGCGCGCCTACCGGACCGGCAAGCCATTGTTCGTCGACAAGAACCCCAACAACTTCCGTCACCTCGGACTCGTGCACCTGATGCTGCCCAACGCCCGCATCATCGACGCCCGGCGCGAGCCGATGGCCTGCTGCTTCAGCAACCTGAAGCAGCTGTTCGCCAACGGACAGGAATTCACCTACGGCACCGAGGAGATCGCGCGTTACTACCGTACCTATCTCGAGCTCATGCGGCACTGGGACCGGGTCTTGCCGGGACGCATCCTGCGCGTCCAGCACGAGGACGTGGTGCAGGACCTCGAGGGCAACGTAAGGCGGCTGCTGGAATTCTGCGGGCTGCCGTTCGAGCCGCAGTGCCTCCTCTTTCACGAGACGCAGCGCAGCGTGCGCACCGCGAGCTCCGAGCAGGTGCGCCGGGGCCTCAATCGCGAGGGACTCGATCAATGGAAGCATTTCGAGCCGTGGCTCGGGCCGCTCGAGCACGCCCTGGGTGATGCGCTGACGCGCTATCGCGAGCCGTGAACGCGACCATCAACCCCGGCCGTAACGATCCGTGCCCGTGCGGCAGCGGCCGCAAGTACAAGCTCTGCCACGGCGCGCCGCAACCGGCGGTCGCCGAGCACGGCCGCGAGCTGATCACGCTGGTGACCATGCTGCACGCCGGAGCGCTCGAGGCAGTCGAGCAGCGCTGCCGTACGCTGCTGGAAGCGCGCCCGCTCGATGGCATGTTGTGGAAGATCCTGAGCGTCGCCCTGCTGCGGCAGGGGAAGAACGCGCTGCCCGCGCTCGCCCGGGCCGTGGAGCTGCTGCCGCAGGACGCGGAGACGCATCTCAATCTCGGCATCGCGCTGGCCGACCGGGGCAAGCGTGCCGAAGCCGTGGCGAGCTACCGGCAATCGCTCGCCTTGAACCCCGCCGGCATCGAGACGCTCAACAACCTGGGCAACGTGCTGCGCGAACTCGGCGAACGGCGCGAGGCCCTGACGCTCTATCAAAGGGCGGCGCAGCTCGACCCGACCCGCCCCGACAGTCAGTGCAATCTCGCCAGCGTGCTCTTCGAGCTGCGCCGCATCAGCGATGCGGAGGAAGTCTTTCGGCGTGCGGTCGCGCTGCAGCCCCGGTACACCCCGGCGCAGCTCGGCCTCGCCGCAGTGCTGCGCGTGCAGGCGCGGACTGCCGAGGCGGAAGCCTGCTGTGAGGCGGCGCTGGCCGCAGAGCCGCGCTCGGCGGGGGCGACCTCGCTGCTCGCGGAGCTGCGCGCGGACCGCGGACAGTTCGGATCGGCGCAGACCTTGTTTCAGCAGGCGATCACCCTCGACCCGGACTTTCCGACGCCATACTGCGGTATCGCGCAGCACCGCCGGATGACGCGTGACGACACCGCGTGGCTCAAGGGGGTCGAGGCACTGCTCGCCAGGCCGCTGCCGCTGGGACACCAGGTGAGTCTGCGCTACGCGCTCGGCAAGTACTTTGATGACACCGGGCAGTACGATGCGGCATTCGACAACTACCGGCAGGCCAACGAGCTCAGCAAGCGCTTCGGCACCAGCTACGATCGCAGCAAACTGTCGCAGCGCATCGACGCGATCATTGCCAGCTTCGATGCGCCGTTCCTGGCGCAAGCCCATCCCGGCGCCTCGCAATCCGAGCTGCCGGTGTTCATCGTCGGCATGCCGCGCTCCGGTACGTCGCTCACGGAGCAGATCCTCGCCTCCCACCCGGCCGTGTTTGGCGCAGGCGAAGTGCGCTTCTGGGATGACGCCTATACGGCACTCGCCCGCGAGCCGGCCGCGGCCGGCGGCGCCAGCCTGGCGGCGTCGTTGCCGGGCCTGGCGCGCGACTATCTCGCCCGGGTGACGCCGGTCGCCGGCGGACAGGCGCGGCTGATCGACAAGATGCCCGCGAATTTTCTCTACCTCGGGCTGATCCACGCGGCCTTCCCGCAGGCGCGGATCCTGCACATGCAGCGCCATCCGCTCGATACCTGCCTGTCGATCTACTTCCAGAACTTCTTCAACATGGGGCCGTACGCCAACGATTTCGGCAATCTCGGGCACTACTATGAGCAGTACCTGCGGGTGATGGCGCACTGGCGCGCGCTCCTCCCGGCGAGCGCGCTGCTCGAGATCCCATACGAGGAGTTGCTCAAGGACCAGGAAGGCTGGACGCGGCGCATGCTGGATTTCATCGGCGTGCCGTGGGACCCGAGGTGCCTCGACTTTCACGAGACCGAGCGGGTCGTCATCACCGCCAGCCGCTGGCAGGTGCGGCAGCGGCTCAATTCCTCATCCAGGGGACGGTGGCGCCACTATGCGCGGCATCTCTCGCCGCTCGAGTATCTGGTCGGTCTCAGCCCAGGCGCGTTGCCTTGAGGCGCGCCTCATCGAGCGCGTAGCCCATCCCGGGCGTCTCACTCAGGTTGATCCAGCCCTCGCGATCGGCGGCGAGCGGCGCGGTCATCATGAAGTCGCGCCGCTCGAGGCTCCACTCCGGCGGGTCGAAGGGAAATTCGAGGAAGGATGCGTTGCTGAGGCCCGCCGACAGGTGGGCGTTCGCCGTCACCCCCATTCCATTGGTCCAGGTGTGCGGGGTGAAGATGAGATGATGCTCCTCGGCCATGAGCGCGACGCGCCTGAGGCCGGTGATGCCGCCGACCAGCGCGGCATCCGGCTGAACGACGTCGACGGAGCCAGCGGTGATGAGATCGCGCAGCTCGTGAATCTGCCGGGTCATCTCGCCAGCAGCGATCCGCACGTCGGTCGCCTCGCGCAGCATGCGCATCCCGGCGTGATCGGCCCGGTGCAGCGGCTCCTCCATCCAGTAGACCTTGAGCCGCTCCAGCTCGCGCGCCACGGCGAGCGCGTCCTTGAAGGACCACGGTGCCCCGGTATCCCACGACATCCGCCAGCCCTGGTTGCAGTCGACCATGAGCTCGAGCCTCGAGTCCACGCGTCGGCGCACCGATTCGAGCGCGCGAATGTCGTCGTGCCAGTTGCCGCGGTGGAAGCGCAGCTTGAGCGCGGCGAAGCCCTGCGCGAGGAAACGTTCGGCCGCCTCGCCCTGCAGGCGCGGGTCGCGCAGCGTTCCCGAGGACGCATAGGCGCGGATGCGGTTCGAGCGGCCGCCGAGGAGCTTCCAGCAGGGGACGCCGAGGATCTTGCCGGCCAGGTCCCAGAGCGCGAGGTCGAGCGGCCAGCAGCGCCCATAGTGGAAATCGATGTTGGCGAGGATGCGGTAGTGGCGCTCCAGCGCAAGCGGATCGTGGCCGATGAAGAGCTCCTCGTGGCCCTCGAAGCCGAGCATGCGATCGCCCGAGGCCACACCCACGAGCCCGGTGTCGGTGCTGACGCGCACGATAGTGGCGTCGAAGTGGGTGCGGGGCTTGGTGTCCCAGCTCGCATTGAAGGGTGGGGCGAGCGGCAGGCGGTGGTGGCTGATCGCGATGCCGGCGATCTTGTGCCCGGAGGGCGCGGGCAGCGGTTTGGAGGGTTGCGCGTTCACGCTCGCAGCGTTCCACAGTCGCCGGGGCCGGCAAAGCAGAGAAATTGGGTGCCGGTATCTGAAAAAGTCATCTGACCGCGTCGCGATGGTACCCAGGGAGCGAAGTTCAATAGCCATTGAACTTGCCTGAGTTAAGGCCTCGTAGAGACGCCTAAGTAGGGCATGTTCTATGACTATTGAACTTGCCCGAGTTAAGGCCCCGTAGAGGCGCCCAAGTAGGGTAAGTTCTATAAGTATTGAACATGCCCGAATTGGGACCCACAGAGGGCCGGCTGCGCGCCGGCGGTCCGACTGCCGCTCCGCCCGCGCGGCGCCCCGTCAGGGCTGCCGGCTCTTCCCCCGCCGCAAGAGAGAAAGCGCGAGTACCGCCGAGGCGGTCATCAGGAACAGGCTCACCGCGTTCAGCACCGGGGTCGCGCCCTCACGCATGCGGCCGTACATCATGATGGTGAGCGGCGCATCGGACCCCACCAGCATCAGCGTGGTATTGAAGTTCTCGAAGGACATGAGGAAGGCGATGGCCGCCGAGCCGATGATGGCGGGCCGCAGGTAGGGCAGGGTAATCGTGCGCAGCACCGCGGCATGCGAGGCGCCGAGATTCAGGGCCGCGTCCTCGAGGCTGCGGTCGAAGCGCTTGAGGCGGGCGCTGATCGTCAGCGTCGCGATCGCGACGATGTAGGAGAACTGGCCCAGCACCACCAGCGGCAGCCCGGGACGGAGAAAATCCGCCTCGATCCCGAAGAGGTCGCCGCACAGGTCCGCGAGGCGGCTCGCAAACGCGAGGATCGAGATGCCGAGAATCACGCCGGGAATGACCAGCGGCGTCAGCATCAGCATCGACAGGACGCCCTTGCCGGGGAACTGCTCGCGCTCCATGAGGAAGGCATTCGCGGTGCCGACCGCCACCGAGAGCCCCGTGACCCAGAGCGCCACGATACAGCTCGTCCAGATACTGCCGAGGAGCTCGGAGTCGCGGAACAGCCCGACGCGCCCCTCGGCCTCGTTGCCGAGGAACCAGTCGAGCGTGAAGCCGTGCCAGGGAGGAGCGGGATAGGGTGCATCGTTGAAGGCGAACACCGCGACTACGGCTAGCGGCAGGAACAGGAACAGCAGGAAGGCCACCACGTAGAGCGCGGTGGCGGCACGCAGCCAGGCCGGACGGGGCAGGCTCGGGATCACACGCGCCTCATGACATCACTGAACCGCTGCCCCGAGGCCTTGAGGCCGAGCCACACCATCGCGGTCGAGAGGGCGAGCAGCAGGAAGCCGAAGGCCGCGCCCTGCTCCCAGTTGAAGCGGGTGATGAACTGCGTATAGATCTGCTCGGTGAACCACAAAGAGTTCTTGCCGCCGAGCAGCGTCGGCGTCAGGTAGTTGCCGAGCGTCAGCATGAACACCACGATGCAGCCGGCGGTGATGCCGGGCGCGGCATGCGGGATGACGATGGTGCGCAGGATCGACCAGCCCTGGCCGCCGAGATCGTAGGCGGCCTCGATGAGCGAGTTATCGAGGCTCTCCAGGCTCCCGACCAGAGGCACCACCATGAAGAGCAGCGAGGTGTAGACCAGGCCGACGAGGATGGTCGCGTCGTGATAGAGGAGCTCCACCGGCTGCGCGGTGATGCCGAGATGCACCAGGATCGCGGGCAGCACGCCGGACTCACGCAGCAGGATCATCCAGCCGAGCGTCCGGACGGTCTCGCTCACCCAGAAGGGGATCAGGCAGACGACGAACAGCAGCGCGCTCATGCGCCCCCGGGCGAGCTTGGCGATGATCCAGGCGATCGGAAAGGCGATCAGCAGCGTCAGCAGCGTGGCCAGCGCCGAGAGCAGCGCGGTGCGCACGAACACGTGCCAGTAGAGCGGCTCGCCGAAGAAAGTGTGGTATTGGGCGAGACTCGCCGCGTATTCCCGCGGCGCGACCCGCTCGCGGAACGACAGCACCGCGAGATCCAGGTGCGGCAGGATGATCAGCCCGAGGAGCCACAGCAGCGCGGGCGCCAGCAACAGCGCCAGCACCAGGCGCTGCATCCAGCGCCGGCCTGCCGCCTGCTCAAGCATGGCCCGCCGCGAAACAGATGGCGCGCTCGGGATCGAAAGCGAAACTGATGCGCGCGCCGGGCCGCAGGTCGGCGAAGGCGCCGGTCTGTGGCAGCGCGATGCGCAGCTCCCGGCGGCTCTGCGACTCGCGCAGCAGCACGACCGAGTTCGCGCCGTCGAACAGCATGTCGGTGACCTCGCCGCTCAAGGCGCTGTGCCCCGGCGGCAGCTCCGCGGGCGTACGCACCAGGGTCATGGCCTCGGGGCGGATGAAGGCATCGGCGGCGGCGCCGCGTGTGAGTACGCCGTTGCCGCGCGCGCGCAGCTTCAGGCCGCCGCCGGCATCCAGCTCGACGAGCGTGCCGTCCTGCCCGAGTACCGTGCCGGGCACACGGTTGTTGGCGCCGACGAAACCGGCGACGAACGAGGTCGCGGGCGAGTAGTAGAGCTGCTGCGGGCTGCCGAGCTGCTCGAAGCGGCCATGATTCATGACACCGACGCGGTCCGACAGCACCAGCGCCTCGGACTGGTCGTGGGTGATGTAGACGAAGGTGGTGCCGAAGGCGCTTTGCAGCTGCTTGAGCTCGACCTTCATGTGCTCGCGCAGCTTCAGGTCGAGTGCGCCGAGCGGCTCATCGAGCAGCAGCAGGGTGGGCTCGAGCACCATGCTGCGCGCGATCGCGACGCGCTGGCGCTGACCGCCGGAGAGCTCGTCGGTGCGCTTGGAAGCCGCGCCGGCGAGTCCCACCCGCTCGAGCATCGCCTCGGCGCGCCGGCCGCGCTCGGCGCGCGCGACGCCCCGGCGCGCGAGTCCGAAGGCCACGTTCTCGCCCACCGACATCATCGGGAACAGCGCCAGGTGCTGGAACACCATGTTGACCGGGCGCTTGTTGGGCGGAACGTTTCCCATGTCGCGTCCGCCGATGGCGATGGTGCCGCCATCGGGCTGGATGAAGCCGGCGATCATCCGCAGCAGGGTCGTCTTGCCGCAGCCCGAGGGACCGAGGATCGAGAAGAAGCTGCCGCGCGCGACGCTGAAGGACACCTCGTTGACCGCGACGTGCGCGCCGAAATGCTTGCTGACCGCGCTGACCTCGAGATCGGGTGCCGCCGCGGGCGGGAGTCCGGTGCTCAATCGGCGGCCTTCACTTTGTCGAGGACTCCGCCCTCGATCTCCTCGAGTCCCGCCGGAATCGCCGGGTACCACTTGATGTTCTTCAGGCCGTCCGGGAACGTATCAGCGAACTGGGCGCGGACGCGGGGATCCATGAGCTGGTCGGCCCCCTTGGAGGCGGTGAAGTTGCCGATCGATTTGGCGACCAGAGCGGCGATCTCGGGGCGCATCACGAAGTTGATCCAGGCGTAGGCGCCGGGGTCGTTGCGGCCGCGGGCGGGCAGCGCGAAGGTGTCCATCCAGGCGATCGCGCCCGAGCGCGGATTGATGAACTTGATGGCGGGATTCTCCCGGTTGAGGAGCCATCCCCCCGAGTCCCACATCATCGCCGCCCAGATCTCCCCGGAGCGCACTCCGTTCAGGAGCTGGTCCTTGTTGTCGTAGAAGAAGCGGAAATTCCCCTTGCAGGCGCTGAGGGTCTTGCCCACCTGCTGCATCAGGGCCGTGTAGGCCTTGGTGTCGTTATAGAGCGCGAAGGGATCGTGGCCCGAGGCGAGCGCGAACGCCATGAGCGTCGGGCGCTTGAGGCGCACCGCGGTCCGGCCTTTGAGCTCCGGCTTACAGAGGTCGGTGTAATCGGCGATCTTAGTGCGCGTGGAATTGTAAATCAGCCCCTCGGTTCCCCAGACGTAGGGGAGGCCGTAGAGCTTGCCGTCGACCGTAGCGTTCTTTCTGACCGCCTCGACCAGCTCCGGCACGAACTCATCGAGCTTCACCTTGCTGGTATCGAGGGGCTTGTAGATGCGGAACTCCTGCTGCGCGCCGAAGATCCGGTCCTGCGACGGCTGCGCCAGGTCGAAGCCCGCGCCGCCGGTGGCGCGCAGCTTGGAGATCATCTCCTCGTTGTTCGAGAGCGTGACCTGCACGTCGATGCCGGTCTCCTTCTTGAACTGCGCGATGACCTCGGACGGCACGTAGCTCGCCCAGGTGATGATGCGCAGTACCTTGGAGTCGTCGGCCGCGGCCGGCAGCGCGGCGCTGGCCGCGAGCACGAGGAACAGGCAGAGCGCGCGCCACGCACGCACCGATTGCCGTCGCGTTGACAGGCAAGTTTTTGGCAAGATAGTCTGATCGGGCCCGGACAGTCGGAAATATAACATCGCTCCCACCGCTTTTGAATTGCAGGGCCACCGCGGCGCACGCGGCCTGTGGCCGGAGAATACGCTGGCGGCGTTCAGCGGGGCGCTCGAGGTCGGCGTGAGCACGCTCGAGCTCGATTGCGGGCTCACCCGCGACGGCGTGGTCGTCGTCACGCACGACCCGGAGCTCAACCCCAACCTGACGCGCAGCGCCGACGGGCGCTTTCTCGCCGCGACCGGCCCACGCATCTTCGATCTCACTTATGCGGAGCTCGAGTCCTACGACGTCGGGCGCCTCAAGCCAGGCAGCGCCTACGCGGCACGCTTCCCGGAGCAGGAGTCCGTCGACGGCGAGCGCATTCCGCGCCTCACCGAGGTGCTCTCGCTGGTGCGCGCGCGCAGTTCGGGCAGGGTGCGGGTTGCGATCGAGGTCAAGACCAACCCCCTGCAGCCGCAGCTCACGGCAACGCCGGAAGCCTTCGCCGCGGCGCTCGAGCGGGATGTGGGGGCGACCGGCACGCTTGCCATGGTGAGCATCATGGCCTTCGACTTTCGCGTGCTCACCGCGGTGCAGCGCCTCATGCCGCAGGCCGCGACGGTCGCGCTCACCGAGCAGCAGAACGGCGGCGACACCGTGGGCCTGGGCGCCCCGCGCCCTTCAGCCTGGCTCGGCGGCCTCGATCCGGCGCAGTTCGGCAACTCGGTCGTCCGCCTGGTCGAGGCGACCGGGGCCTGCACCTGGGGACCCGACTACCAGGATCTCAACGGGCAGCGCATCGCCGAAGCGCACGCTCTCGGACTGCGTGTCGTTCCCTGGACCGTCAATGCGACCGTCGACATGGAGCGCCTGCTATCCTTCGGCATCGACGGCATCACTACCGATCGCCCGGACGTGCTGCGCGAGCTCCTCGAGAGCCGGGGGCTTGCGGTCCCGCCGCCTTTCCCCGGGGACATATAAAAATGAGTCCGGCGACCGTCCTGGTCATCGACGGAAATCGCGCCGCGATCCGCGAACAGCAGGTGGCGGCGGGCGGGTCGCCGACCGGGGAGGCCTATGCGCGCACGCTCGAAAGCCTGGCCGCGGTGCGCTGCGATATCGTGCGGCCGGCGGACGGCGAGGTGCACCTGCCGCGCGCCTCCGGCCTGGCCGGCTATGACGGCGTCGCGATCACCGGCTCCGCGCTCAACGTCTACGACCGCGGCGCGCACATCGAGCGCCAGATCGAGCTGGCGCGCGCGGCCTTCGCTGCCGGCGTGCCGTTCTTCGGCAGCTGCTGGGGCATGCAGGTGGCGGTGGCCGCGGCGGGCGGGGAGGTGCGCCCCAATCCGCGCGGGCGCGAGTTCGGCTTCGGCCGGCGTATCGAGCTCAACGACGCGGGCCGCCGGCATGCCATGTTCGCCGGGAAGCCGGCGGTGTTCGAGGCCATCACCGTGCACCGCGACGACATCGCGGTTCTGCCCGCCGGCGCGGTGCCGCTCGCGAGCAACGAGATGGGGCTGCAGGCGCTCGAGCTGCGGCACGGGGCGGGAGTCTTCTGGGGCGTGCAATACCACCCCGAATATACCTTCGATGAGATCGCCGCCTGCGCCGTGCGCTACGGCGCGAAGCTCATCGAAGACGGCCTGTTCGCGGACTCAGGTGAGCTCGCGGGTTTCGTCGCCGATCTGCGCGCGCTGATGCGCAATCCCCACGACCGGCGGCTCGCGTGGAAGCACGGACTCGGTCCCGCCGTGCAGGAGGAGTCGGTGAAGCTCACGGAGCTGCGCAACTGGCTCACGCAGCAGGTGCTGCCCTACGCGCGGCGGCGATTGGCGGGCGCGTGAGCTTCGCGAGCCATCGCGACTGCGCCGCCGCCCTGGCTCTTGCCGGGGAGCTCGCCGATGCCGCGCGCCGAATTACCATGGCCCATTTCCGTACACCGGTCGCCGTGCAGGCCAAGAGCGACGGCAGCCCGGTCACCATCGCCGACAAGGAGATCGAGAGCGAGATGCGGCGCATGATTCGCGCCGCGTTCCCGGCTCACGCGATCCGTGGCGAGGAGTTTCCGGCGGAGGGGAGCGGGGAGTTCACCTGGGTGCTGGACCCGATCGACGGCACCAAGAGCTTCATCACGGGTTTCCCGCTGTTTGGCTCGTTGATTGCGCTCATGCAGGGCGAGCGCGCCGTGCTCGGTGTGGTCGAGGCACCGGCCATGGCCGAGCGCTGGGTGGGATGCGAGGGCCGACCGACACTTTTCAACGGCCGCGAGGCGCGCACCAGCGCCTGCCGCACGCTCGGCGAGACGAGCGTGTACACGACCACCGCCGAGACTTTCAACCGCGAGGAGCGGCCGCGCTTCGAGGCACTCGGCGCACGCGCGGCACTGCGCCGCTATGGCGGCGACTGCTATCTCTACGGCATGCTGGCCTCGGGCTGGTGCGAGCTGGTCGTCGAGGTGCAGCTGAAGCCGCATGATTTCATGGCCGCGATTCCGGTGGTCGAGGGAGCCGGGGGCAGGATCAGCGACTGGCGCGGCGCGCCGCTCTCCATCGCCAGCGATGGGCGCGTCGTGGCGGCCGCCAACGATATACTGTGGCGAGAGGCAGTGACCGAGCTCGGGAGGTGACTATGAGCAAGGGTATGGATCGAAAGAAAGAGACCAAGAAGAAGCCGGCGAAGACGTTCGACGAGAAGCGCGCAGCCAAGCGGGAGAAACGCGAAGCCGCGCGGCGCTGAAGGCTGCGCCGCTCAGGCCGCGAGACCCAGGTCCCCCTTGACCGCGGCACGGAAGATGCGCGCGTAGGCCGCGGCGTCCGCCGGCTGCGGATTGCCGGAGGCCGAGGGGTCGAGGGCCGCTTCCCGGCCGATGAGCCCGGCGTTCTCCACCGGCACGCCGATGTCGGCGAGGGTCTGGGGGATCTTCAGCCGCCGGCGGAACCCGAGCACCCAATCGAACAGCGCTCCGAAGGGCTCGCCCTTCAGGTCCAGCACCCGTGCGATGACCGCCACTTTTCCCTCGATCGCCGGGCGGTTGTAGGTGATGACGTAGGGCAGCAGCACGGCGTTGGTGAGCCCGTGGTGCGTGTTGTAATGCGCGCCGACCGGGTGGGCGATGGCATGCACGCCGCCTAAGCCCTTCTGGAAGGCGGTCGCACCCATGCTGGCCGCCGCCAGCATGCGCGAGCGCGCCTCGATATCGGTGCCGTGCTCGCACGCTCGCGGCAGATAGCTCTGGATGAGGCGCATGCCCTCGAGTGCAATGCCGTCGGCGAGCGGATGGAAGCCCGGCGCGCAGAAGGCCTCGAAGCAGTGCACGAAGGCGTCCATGCCGGTGGCGGCGGTGATGGCCGGCGGCAGCCCCACCGTGAGCTCGGGGTCGCTGATCACGACCCGCGGCATCATCTGCGGGTGGAAGATGATTTTCTTCTGATGCGTCTCCTCGTTGACGACCACCCCGGCGCGCCCGACCTCGGAGCCCGTCCCGGCCGTGGTCGGCACGGCGACGACCGGCGCAATGCCTTTGGGGTCGGCGCGTGTCCACCAGTCGCCGACGTCCTCGAAATCCCACAGCGGGCGTGTCTGCCCCGACATGAAGGCGATGACCTTGCCGGCATCGAGCGCCGAGCCGCCGCCGAAGGCGATCACCCCGTCGTGCGAGCCGGCGCGATAAGCCGCCAGGCCCTCGTCGATGTTCGCGGCCACGGGGTTGCCGCGCACGCGTGCAAACAGTCCGCAGCCCGCAACGAGCTCGCGCGCCCGCCGCACCATGGGTGCCTCGCGCAGGCCCTCGTCGGTCACCAGCAGCGGCCGCCTGATGCCGAGCGCGGCACACGCTCCCGGGAGCTCGGCGATGCGGCCGGGGCCCGCCCACACCGTGGTGGGATAATTCCAGTTGGCTTTGAGAATCGCGCTCACGTCGTCACCCGCAGATGAAAGGATTTGGGCCGTGTCAGGTGCTCGTAACCGACCACCGACAGCGTACAGCCGCGCCCCGAGTCCTTCACGCCCACCCAGGCAAGCGCCGGATCGAGGTAGTCGCAGCGGTTCATGAAGAAGGTACCGGTCTCGATCCGGGACCCGAGCTGCTCCGCGGCCTGCGCATCGCGCGTCCACACCGCCGCAGTCAGCCCAAAGGTGCTGTCATTCATGAGCGCGACGGCTTCGCTGTCGGAGCGCACCCGGGCGACGCCGGCCACCGG
>DASPSF010000074.1:0-15471 GCA_035624075.1 Steroidobacteraceae bacterium
CTTCCAGTTGCAGCGGATGGTCTTCTCGAGGCGATGGCCGACCACGAGGTCGCCGAGCCGCCAGTCATCGAGCCGGTTGAGCGGCAGGTCGAAGCTCGCGCTGAAGGGCGGTGGGCTCGCGGTGAGCGCCGTGAAGAGGAAGCCGTTCCACTCAGTCACCGGCAGGCCGTAGAGCGGGAAGTCCTTGAGCTCGAAGTCCTCGGCGTGTGCCTTGGAGGAGGTCTGCACGAGCTCGCCCTTCAGGTTATACCGCCAGGCGTGATAGGGGCAGACGATGCCGGCGGCGGGCAGGCGGCCGGCGTGCTCGCGGCACAGTCTCCCTCCGCGGTGCCGGCAGGTATTGTGAAAGGCGCGCGCGATTCCGTCCTCGCCCCGCACCAGGAGGATCGACTGGTCGCCCACCTCGAGCGTGTGGAAGCTGCGGGCGCTCGCGATGTCCGCCGAGCGGCACGCGTAGATCCAGTGCCGGTACCAGATGCGGCTCAACTCCTGGCCGTAGTGCGCCGGATCGAAGTACCAGGGCGAGGGCAGGGTGCCGACGGCATCCGTGAGGCCCGTGTAGCCGGGATCGCGCCGGACCGAAAGGGGACGGGTGCTCATATCACCTTGAAGTATACGGCGTAGCGCTCATCGAACACGCGGTTGAGGGGTATGAAGGTGAGGTCCTCTTTCTGACCGCGGGTGCGGAACTCGAGCGGCCGGCCCGCGACGGGCTGAAGGAAGCTTTCCGGGTCCTGCGAGCGCACGGCGAGCGGCGCGACG
Source organism: Steroidobacteraceae bacterium (assembly GCA_035624075.1). Lineage (GTDB taxonomy): Bacteria > Pseudomonadota > Gammaproteobacteria > Steroidobacterales > Steroidobacteraceae > 13-2-20CM-66-19. Next base: position 763 of record DASPSF010000074.1, read on the forward strand.
GGAACCGGCTCCGCGGTGTACTCGGGAATCTTGCGCGGCCGGGTGGGAGGCGCGCGCAGATTCTCAGGCGTCAGGCCTTCCTTGCCGAGACGCGCGGCGAGCACCAGGGGTCCGTACATCACCGCCTGGATCGAGGGGTCATCCGGCATCGGCGCCAGGTGCAGCCGCATCGGCAGGCGGACCGTGAGGGTATCGTTCGAGCGCCAGTTGCGCTCGACACGGAGATAGCTGCCGGGGCTTGCGCTCACCCCGAGTGGCTGGCCGTTGAGCTCCGCTTCCGGGCCCGCGGTCCAGTACGGCATGCGAATTTTGAGCGCGAGGCGCTCTGGCTTCGCCGCGTGCACGCCGATCCGCAGCGTCTCCTCCTCCGGAAAGCGCGTGTCGAGTGTCACTCGCACGCCGCGCTCCGCCCAGGTGAGCTCGGAGGGCACGAACAGGTTGACGTAGATATCCCGGTCGTCGTGGAAGTAGATGCTGTCGCCGAGCTTGGCGAAGGATTCGGCCATGCTGCCGGTGCAGCACCAGAAGTCGTGAAGCGGCGTGCCGAAGAGCTTCCAGTAGCCGCCCTCGAGTGGCAGGTAATAGAGCTTGTCGCCGTCGGCGGGATGCTGCACGCCCAAGATGCCGTTGTAGAAGGCGCGCTCGTAGTAGTCGCCCAGGCGCGGATCACCGGTCCAGGCGTAGAGGTGGCGCGTCAGCTTCTGCAGGTTGTAGGTGACGCAGGACTCCTGCGTATAGCCCGAGAGCTCGTGCGCCAGGACCCCGGGCGGCGTATTCCACGACTCGCCGTTGCTCGTGCCGCCGGTGCAGTAGCAGCGCCGCTCGGCGACCGTGTGCCAGAAGAAGCTCGCCACATCGTGCAGCTGCGCATCCCCGGCGACCTCGTAGCCGCGCGCCGCGCCGATCACCTGCGGGATGGTGGTGTTGACATGCAGGCCCTGAAGCTGGTCGCGTCCGGCGGCGAGCGGCGCGAACACCCGCTGCTTGTTGAAGCGCTGCGCCAGCGCTGCCCAGCGCGCATCGGCGGTGTGTGCCGCCAGGTTGTAGAGCAGCTCGTTCATGCCGCCGTACTCGCGCTCGAGCACCTGCGCCATCTCGCCCGCATCGAGCGGCTCCGCCCAGCGCCCGACCCACGCCGCCATCCGCTCGAGCGTGTCGAGTGAGCCGCGATCGCCGCTCAGCGTCGCGGTATCGAAGAGTCCCGCCATGATCTTGTGCAGCGTGTAGAACGGCGCCCAGGCCGGCTGCCCGGCGCGCAGCCGGTCGAACAGATCGACCGGAAAGGCGCTCAAGTACCCGGTGCCGATCGCGTCCTGACACTTCGCGAGCTCGGCCGCGACCTGGACGCCACGCTCGCGCACGCCCCGGTCCCCGGTCTGCGCGGCGAGCAGCGCGCACGCCGAGAGATAGTGCCCGGTGAAATGTCCGCGCAGCTCGTTATCCGGCGCCTCCCAGCCCCCGAGCGGCTCGGCATGACTCGCAAGTCCCGCCGTCAGGCGAAACATGTGCAGCAGCCGGTCGGGATCCAGCCCCATGAGATAGCGGCGGTTGGTCTCGAGCGCCTCCAGTGCCGCTCCCGGGCGCAGGCGCACCGCGGCGAGATCGAACGGCCGCAGCTTGAAGCGCGCGCGCTCCGCGCCCCAAGCGCCCGGGAGCGCCGCGCGCAGCGCGCGCGGCAGCAGCGGCCATGCCGCCGCGAGCGCCGTCATGGACAAAAAGTTACGACGTGGGAGTCGGGTCATGGAGCGTAAGGCTGTTATCCTACTCGCCTTCGCTTTCAGGGGGTTCCATGTACGGATTCCATCACGGGCGCGCCGGCCGTCACCCTCACGTTGTCCTCTCTGCATTCGCACTCGCCGCCGTACCGCTCGCGGCGCTCGCGCAGACTCCCGTGACGAGGACCCCCATCACCCACGAGAAACTCTGGATGATGAAGCGCGTCGGCGCTCCGGTAGTGAGCCCCGACGGCAAGTCCGTGGTGTACTCGGTGCTCGAGCCGTCCTACGAGCCCGACAAGGAGATGAATGATCTGTGGCTGGCGGCGGCCGACGGCCGGTCGCCGCCGCGGCGGCTGACACGCACGCACGCCGCCGAGAAGGGCGTCGCCTGGTCGCCCGACAGCCGCGCGATCGTCTTTGCCACCAAGCGCGAGGGAGATGAGGCGGAGCAGATCTATCTGCTCGATCTCGCCGGCGGGGGCGAGGCGCGCCGGCTCACCAACCTCTCGACCGGTGCCGCCAATCCGCAGTGGCGGCCCGACGGCAGGGCGATCCTGTTCGAGTCGCTGGTGTACCCGGGCGCGTTCGATGATGAGGCCAACAAGAAGATCGCCGCCGAGCGCAAGGCCCGCAAATACAACGTGCGCGCCTACGAGCACTTCCCGGTGCGCTACTGGAACCAGTGGCTCGACGACCGGCGGCCGACGGTCCTCACGCAGTCGCTCGAGGAGGGTGCGGCCGCGAAGGACGTCCTCTCGTCGACCGCACTTGCGCGCGGGGCGGGTTTCGACGGTGCCGCGCAGGGCGAGAACCCGGTGTCGCTGTCGGCGATCTGGAGCCCGGACGGCAAGGAAATCGTGTTCGCGGCGACCACCGAGCGCTGGAACGCGGCCTTCGCTCACGTGCCCTATCGCCTTTACCGGATGCCGGCGGAAGGGGGTGCGGAGCCCGAGCCCGTCACGCCCGCGCCCGGCAACTACGCCGACGCCGTGTTCGCTCCGGATGGCCAGTCGCTCTTCTTCAGGTACGCAGTGCAGGATGAGGAGATCTATCACCAGATGCGCCTCGAACGCGTCAGTTGGCCCGCCGGGGGCGAGCCCATGCCGGTAACGCGCGATTTCGACCACGAGATCACGGCCTTCGCGCTGACGCCGGACTCGAAGACCGTGTATCTGGTCGTCCCGGAATCCGGGCGCGAGAACCTGTATCGCGTCGCAAGCGCGGGCGGAGCGCCGCTGCAGGTCATTGCCCACGAGGTAGGGGGCTTTACCGCGCTCGCGAGCGCGCGCAAGGCGCTGGCTCCGGTCCTGGTCGGGAGCTTCGGCAGCTCGGTGAGCCCTGCCGAGGTGGTGCGCATCGAGCCGGCGACGGGCAAACACCTGGCCCTCACCGAGGTCAACACCGCCTCGGCCGCCGCGATCGACTGGCAGCCGCCGCAGCATTTCTATTTCACCAGCGCCAAGGGCCGCAGCATTCACAGCATGCTGGTGACGCCGCCGGCCTTCGATCCGGCGAAGAAGTACCCGCTGCTGCTCCTCATCCACGGCGGTCCCGCCGCTCACGATTCCGATCAGTTGGGGCTGCGGTGGAACTACCACCTGCTGGGAGCCCCGGGCTACGTCGTGCTGACGGTCGATTACACCGGCTCGACGAGCTTCGGCGAGAAGTTCGCGCAGCAGATCAAGCTCGATCCGCTGAAGACTCCGGGCGATGAGGTCAATCAGGCGGTGGATGAGGCCTTGAAGCGCTACGCCTTCATCGACGGCTCACGCATGTGTGCCGCGGGGGCGAGCTACGGCGGACATCTCGTCAACTGGCTCGAGGCGACGACCACGCGCTTCCGCTGCATCGTGAGTCATGCGGGCGAGGTCGATCTCACCACGCAGTGGGGTGAGAGCGACTTCAACTACGGTCGCGAGCTCGCCAACGGCGGCCCGCCCTGGGCGGGCAGTCCGATCTGGCGTGAGCAGAGCGCGATCACGTATGCCGCGAACTGGAAGACGCCGATCCTCATGAGCATCGGCGAGCGCGACTACCGCGTGCCGATCGGCAACACGCTCGAAGCGTGGAGCACGCTGCAGAGCATGCAGGTGCCGAGCCGGCTGCTCGTGTGGCCGGACGCCTGGCACTGGATCCTCAAGCCCGAGGACAGCCGCCACTTCTACGGCGAGGTGCACGCGTGGCTCGCGAAGTACCTCGAGTAAGCGGCGCGCCCGGTGTGCGCAACCCGGCTACGGCAGGGTGTGGTCGCCCGCGCCGAGCGGGCGCTGCATCAGCACCGTGTCCACCCAGCGTCCGAGCTTGAATCCGACCGATGCGAAGGTGCCGACGTGCGTGAATCCGAGGCGCCGATGCAGTGCGATGGAGCCGGCGTTGGCGCTGTCGCCGATCACGGCGAGCATCTGCCGCCAGGGGCCCGCTTCGCAGCGCTCGATCAACGCCGTGAGGAGCGCGCTGCCTATCCTCAAGCCGATGAGTCCCTGATCGACATACACCGAGTCCTCGATCGTGTAGCGGTAGCCGGGACGCGCCCGGTAGGCGCTCGCATAGGCGTAGCCCGCGATCTCGCCGCGCAGCTCCGCGGCGAGATACGGGAGGCCCGAGTCGAGAACGGCGGCGCGGCGCGAGCGCAACTCCTCGACCGTGGGCGGTGCCACCTCGAAGGAGGCGAGGCCGTGCCTCACATGGTGCGCGTAGATCGCGGTGATCGCGGGGAGGTCCGCATCGGCTGCATCGCGGATCAGCACCGCGAGCCTCGGCCGGGGCGGCGTCACTGCCTGGATCATCGAGCCGTGAGGGCTCTTCATGCCGCAGGCGGTGCAACCCCCGTGCCAGGCTCGTGCCGAGCGGCGAGACGGCCAGGGAGTGGCTGCCGGGCGGCAAGGCCGGCGGCGCGAGGGCGTTCCTGGAGCGGTAGAGCCTCAGGCGCACCAAAGAGGTGCGCGGGGCACGGCTCGCTTTGTCCGGCGGATGCCGTGAGCGCTCACGGGGCGAGAGCCCGGACGGCGTGCGCCACCCGGGTCCGCCCGTGACGGGCAATGACTGTCAGAGCGCCTTGGTGACGCGGCCGATGCCGCTGCGCACTTTGAGCGCGAGCAGTACCAGCATCACGCCGAAGGCGATCGCATAGATCGCAAACAGCCACAGCAGCGTCAGTGCTCCGACCGCCGGCTGCGCGATCAGCAGCACGCCGAAGATTACCGAGACGATACCGGCGAGGATCAGCCACACCTCGCCCGCGAGCTGCTTGCGCAACCGGATCGCCGCCGTGATCTCGAGCAGCCCCGTGGCGATCGCCCAGATGGCGACGTAGAAGACCAGCGCGAGGGCGGTGGCCTGCGGGCTGTAGAAGGTAAGGGCGCCGACGACGATGCCGGTCAGGCCCACCAGCAGCAGCACCCACCAGTCCTCGTGCACCTTGCGGCCGGAGATGGCATTGACGACGTTGAGGATGCCGTCGGCGAAGATCACGATGCCGAAGGCGAGCGTCAGCGACAGCAGCGAGATGCCGGGACTCGCGAGGATCACGATTCCAAACAGGATCCAGAACAGGCCGCGCAGTACGGTCATCCACCAGTAGCGCGACAGAATTTCCCCGATCATGTTCGTCCTCCCATTGTTGGAGTGCAGGTTGTTGACCGCCGGTAGGGCGGCGAAGCGACCCGCGGCGACTCTACTCCAGGGCGCGCCCGAACTCCCGATTGCGGGCTGGCGCAGTGCAGCAGCCCGAGACGCGCGCCGCCGGCGCGAACGTGACAGCCGTCCACATCCGGCTGCGAAGCCCGTCAAGGAATGCGAAGCCGCCGCTTCTTAATGTTAACTCACGCTTGGCAAACGACGCGGATTCTTAAATCTTCTGCCGCATGTCGCATGCATTACCCGCCGAACTGCCCTTGCCGCTCATCGAGCGTCTGCGCGCCGAGGGCATTGCCACGCTCGAAGCCTGGGTCGCCCTCGGACGCCGTCGCCGCCAGATCTTTGGCGTGACGCGCGCCGCGGTCGAGCAGCTCGACGCGCTCGCAAAAGCGGCGTTGAGAGTCAAACCCTAGAGGCACCGGTACCGGCGGCGGTCAGCGCAGCCGGCCAGCACTCTCGACGGCCGCCGATGCCATCTCGTGATGGTGGTGCTGGTGCGCGCCGCTCAATGCGGCAATCGGCAGTACCGCCGTCCAGAGACCGCAAGCCACCAGCGCAGCACCGAGCAAGCGCGCCAGCGAACCGCCCGGGCGCGGCAACCGCGCACCGACCAGGCTCAAGCCCGCCATCGCCGGTACCGTGCCGAGGCCGAAGGCGATCATGGTGGCGGCGCCGCTCGCGGCACCGCCGGCAACCGCCGCGGCGAGCAGCACCGAGTACACGAGCCCACACGGCAGCCAACCCCAGAGGAGCCCGAGCGCGAGCGCGCGCGCATGGGAGGATGCGGGCAGCGGGCCGCGCGCGCGGGGAGCCACGCGCCGCCAGAGCCGCGCTCCCCAGCGCTCCGGCAACTTGAGCCAGCGCCCGCGTGCAGTCCCGCTCCAGGCGATGTCGAGGCCGATCACCACGACCATGACCGCCGTCGCGAGGCGCAATATCTCGCTCCAGCGCGAGACGTCGAATGCGAAGCCGGCGGCGGCGCCGAGTGAGCCGGCGATGGCGCCGGCCGTCGCGTAACTCACGATGCGGCCGCAATGATAGAGCAGCAGCTGGCCAGTGCGGCTCGCGCCGCCCGGCACCGCGCCGAGGGCGGTCGCAATGCCGCCGCACATCCCGAAGCAGTGCGTGCTGCCGAGCACGCCCGCGAGGAGCGCCGTGACGAAGGTCAGCTCATGCATCGCGCGAGTCCGGCGCCGCCGGCGGAGGTGCGCGGTCGTCGTCGAGGAGGATCTGCACGCCGGGGGAGTCGAGGTCGTCGAACTGCCCGGAGCGCACCGCCCAGAAGTAAGCCCAGATCGAGAGCGCGAGCAACCCTAAGCCGAGCGGGATCAGGAGATAGATGACGTTCATGCGTGCACGACCTGGGTGAGTGGCGCCGGCTGCGCCGTGGAGCGGCCGGCCCCGCGATCGAGCAGCCGCATGGCATTCAACACCACGAGCAGCGAGCTTGTCGACATGCCGAGCGCCGCCATCCACGGCTCAACGAGTCCGCTCGCGGCGAGCGGCACCGCGGTCAGGTTGTAGAGCACCGCCCAGGCGAGATTCTGGCGGATGACCCGCAGCAGCCGCCTCGAGGTCCCGACCGCGGAGGCGAGCGGGCTGAGCCCCTCGCCCAGCAGTATGAGATCGGCGCTCACCTTGGCGAGCTCCGTTCCTCCCGCGATTGCGACCGAGACATCGGCCGCGGCGAGCACCGGCGCGTCGTTCACGCCATCGCCGACCATCACGACCCGATGGCCTTCGGCCCGCAATGCCCGCACCAGGGCGAGCTTGCCGTCGGCGCTGAGGTTGGCGCTGGCGGCGACGTTCCCGAGCTGACGCGCCGCCGCGGCGACCGGTCCCGTCCGGTCACCGCTCGCGATACTGGCGGCGAGGCCGAGCGCGGCAAGGCGCTGGATCGTGTCGCGCGCATCGCTGCGCAGGACGTCCGTGAGGTGAAACTCAGCCAGCAGGCCTGCCGCATCGCCCAAGACGACGCTCGTGTGCCCAGGGTCGTCCGTCACCGTGATCCCGGCATGGGCGCAGCCTTCCAGCACGAACTCCATGCGCCCGATCCGGTATCGCCTCCCCTCGATCACTCCCTCGATTCCGCGGCCGGCGACCGACCGGACTTCGCTCAGCTGCGCGCCCGGGGTGAGATGCGCGAAGGCGCGCGCCAGGGGATGCCCCGAGCGGCTTTCGAGAGCCGCCGCCACACTCAAGGACTGCGCCGCCGTCAGACGCGGCTCGAGCATGACGACGCCCTCGAGGCGCGGCGTACCAAGCGTCAGGGTGCCGGTCTTGTCGAACAGGATGCGGTCGGCTGCCGCGAGACGCTCGAGCGCGCGGCCGCGCGTGACCAGCACCCCGGCACGCGCCAGGCGTGTGGTCGCGGCGGCGAGCGCCGCCGGCGTCGCGAGCGAGAGTGCGCAGGGGCAGGTGACCACGAGGACGGCGAGCACGGTGCCGAAGGCACGCGTGGGATCGGCGTGCAGCCAGTAGAGGGCGACGCCCGTGGCGAGCAGCAACACCCCGGTCACAAAGTACGCGGCGACACGGTCGGCGAGGTCGGCGACCGCGGGCCGCGAGCCCCGGGCCCGCTCGAGCAGGCGCGACACGGCCGCGAGCGTCGAGTCCTGCCCGACACGCGTCACGGTCATCTCGATGACTCCGGTGAGGTTCAGCGTGCCGGCGGTGAGCTCATCGCCCGTTCGGCGCACTCGCGGGGCCGATTCTCCCGTGAGGAGAGATTCGTCGACGTCGGTGCTGCCGGACTCGATCCGGCCATCGGCCGGCACGCGCTCTCCCGGGAGGATCCGCACGCGGTCCGCGGCGCGCAGCTCATCGGGCGTGACCCGCTCGGCCTGAAGCCCGCTGAGGCGCAGGGTGCTGTCGGGCAGGAGGCGCGCGAGCGCATCGTGCTGTAATCCCGCGCGGTGCCGTAATGACATCTCCACATAGCGGCCGAGCAGCAGGAAGAAGGTGAACATGACGACGGAATCGAAGTAGACCGCCCCGCGCCCGCGCAGCGTCGAGACGACGCTCCAGAGCCAGGCGGCGCCGATCGAGAGCGCCACGGGCACGTCCATCCCCGGCCGCCGGACGAGGAGGCTGCGCCACGCGGAGATGAAGAAGGGCTGCGCCGAATAGAGCACGACCGGGGTGGCGACGACCAGGCTCACGAAGCGCAGGAACTGCTCCAGATCCGGCGCAATGCCCTGCATGAAACCGGCATAAAGCGACACGGCATAGGTCGTGACCTGCATCATGCCGAGGCCCGCGACCCCTAAGCGCTTGAGCGCGGCACGGCGCTCCGCGGTCCCCTCGGCGGCATCGCCGACGAAGGACAGCGGCAACGGAACGAAGCCGAGCGCATGAATCCTCGAGAGCAGCCGGCTGAGTGCGGTCGCGCGCGGGTCGAAGCGCAGCTCGGCACGCGCGGTGCTCGCGTTGACCTGAATCTGGCGGACGCCGGCCTCGCTTCTCAGGCTGGTCTCGATCAGCCACGCGCAGGCTGCGCAGTGCAGCCCCTCGATCTGGAGGCTGAGCTCGCGTTCACCGCCCGCGCACTCGTGGGTGTACCGGCGCAGCGCCGCCTCCCGGTCGAAGGCCGCCCAGTTGTGCATCCCGCCCGCCACCGGCTCGCCCGGGAGCTCCCGGAACTCGTAGAAGCGCTCGAGTCCCTGCGACAGGATGAGGTTGGCGGCTGCTTCGCAGCCGGCGCAGCACACCGGTTGCTCCGTGCCCCCGACCCGCACCGCAAAGGAAGTCGCTGCGGCCAGCGGACTGCCGCAGTGAAAGCAACGGCTGCTGGTGAGCGCGGGCTCCGACACGCGCTCCTACTCCGAGGCGTCCGCGTGCTCGAGCACCACGTCGGACGTATGCACGGCGAAGTAGAGGCTGACGAAGCTCCCCGCCACGGCGCTCGCGAGCATCGCGATGATGAACCACGGCCAGAAGTGCCGATACCAGGGAGCGGGGCGGATGACGGTACTCATGAGGCAGGTCCTATGAAACGGGTCTTCTCGTGTACCTCGATGCGGGGGGCATCGAGCGCGGTGAGCGTCAGCACGATCCGGTGCACGCCGCCCGACGCCGCGGCGGGCGCTTCGAGGCGCGCCGGGATGTTGCTCACGCTTCCGGAGGCCACCGTGACGGGGCCGGCGGGTGCGGTCAGCTCGAGCCCAGGCATGCCGCTGACCCCTAAGCGGTAGGCATGCGGCTTGTCGTCGAGGTTGATGATCTTCAGGGAATAGGCGTTCTCGATGCGCTCCCCGCGCACCTCGCGGTAGAGCGCATTGCGGTCACGGATGACATCGAGGATCAGCGGCATGCGCGTGACGAGCGAATAAACGAGCGCACCGCCTGCGAGCAGGAGGAGCGATGCGTACACCAACATGCGCGGACGTACCACATGGGTCGCCGTCGCATGCAGGGCGTGCTCGGTCGTGTAGCGGATGAGGCCTCTGGGGCTGCCCATCTTGTCCATCACCTCATCGCAGGCGTCGATGCAGGCACCGCAGGCGATGCAGTCATATTGCAGCCCGTGGCGGATGTCGATGCCGGTGGGGCAGACCTGCACGCACAGGGTGCAGTCGATGCAGTCGCCGAGCCCCGCGCTGCGTGCCGCGGCACCGCGCCGGCGCGGACCCCGCGGCTCCCCGCGGGCCTCGTCGTAGGAGATGATCAGCGTGTCCTTGTCGAACATCGCGCTCTGGAAGCGCGCGTACGGACACATGTACTTGCAGACCTGCTCGCGCAGGAACCCCGCGTTGCCGTAGGTGGCGAGTCCGTAGAGGCAGATCCAGAACGTCGACCAGGGACCTAAGGAGAGGCCGGCGATTCCGGCGCCGAGCGTGCGGATCGGCGTGAAATAGCCGACGAAGGTGAAGCCGGTCCAGGCCGCGAGCGTGACCCAGAGAATCTGCTTGGCGGTCTTGCGCAGCACTTTCTCCGTGGTCCAGGGTCCGCGGTCGAGCTTCATGCGCCGCGAGCGCTTGCCTTCAGTCCACTGCTCGATCCATACGAACAGCTCCGTCCACACCGTCTGCGGACAGGCGTAGCCACACCACAGCCGTCCCGCGAGCGCGGTGAAGAAAAACAGCGACAGGGCCGCGATGATCAGCAGCAGTGTCAGGTAGAGGAAGTCCTGCGGCCAGAGCGTCAGCGCGAAGATATGGAACTTGCGCGCCGGCAGATCGAAGAGCAGCGCCTGGCGACCGTCCCACTGAAGCCATGCCACGCCGTAGAAGAGCCCGAGCAGCACGACGACGGCGATCTCCCGCATACGGGTGAATCGGCCGCTGATCTCACGGGGGTAGATCTTCTCGGCGGCGGCGTAGAACGGGGCGGGCTCGGGCGTCGGTACGAGCTTCAAGTTCGGGGGCGTCATGTCGGACCCGAGCCGGCTTTGCGCCGCGGCCGCCGCTCGGTACGGATCAGGTAGACGCTGAGCGTACTCGCGATGGCGCCGATTACCCAGAAGAACATGAACCCGAGGGCATAACCCGCCTCGCGATCGAGGTCGGCGAACAGGTGCGGACCCGCATCCTTGAGCAGCGCCGGGTCGACCGCCGCGAAGAACAGCAGGCTCGCGGTACAGGAGGCGAGGAACGAGGGCCAGAGCACCAGCCCCACATCCACGCCCCAGCCGCGCCGCTCGGGCTCGGAGGGCTGCGGTGGGCTCGAGCTCATGGGAGCTTACTCGGGATGCGACAGGCTGTAGACGTAGGTGGCGAGCAGGCGGATCCGGTCATCGCCCAGCCACTGGTGCGCGGGCATCTTGCCGTGACGGCCTTCGGTCACCGTCTTGGTGAGCGTCGCCACCGAGCCCCCGTAGAGCCAGATGTCGTCGGTGAGGTTCTTCGAGCCGAGCACCGGGTTGCCCTTGCCGTCGGGCCCGTGGCAGGCCGCGCACAGCGCGAAGCGAGCCTTGCCGGCTTCCACCTTGTCGGCGGGCTCCGTATGCCCGCTCAAGGTCAGAACGTAATCGACGACTTCCTCCACGCCCTGCGGGCCGAGCGCCGCGCCGAGCGGCGGCATCACGCCCTCGCGGCCGAAGGTGATGGACTTGACGATGTCGTCGGGCGTCCCGCCATAGAGCCAGTCGTTGTCGGTGAGGTCGGGAAAGCCCGGCGCACCCCGCGCATCCGAGCCATGACAGTTGATGCAGTTGGTGGCGAACAGGCTCCGGCCCAGTGCGACTGCCTTAGGGTCCTTCGCCAGGTCTACGATGCTGCGGTCGGCGAAGGCGGCATAGAGCGGCGCGTACTGGCGCTCCGCACGCTGCATCTCTTCGCGGTACTGGCGGTCCTCCGTCCAGCCGAGCGTACCGTGAGTCACTCCGGGGTACAGCAGCAGGTAGACGAGGGCGAAGACGATCGTGCCGAAGAACAGGATCAGCCACCAGCGCGGCATCGGGTTGTTGCGCTCGCGCAGATCGCCGTCCCACACATGCCGCTTGACCTCGCCCTCGGCGACTTCGCCCGGCTGGCGGCGCGCCGTCCACCAGATGAGCCAGGCGCAGGCGAGCACGTTGAGGATGGTGACGACCGCTACGATCGTCGTCGTCAGGGGTGACATCAGCGGCCCCCTTTGCGGCCGTCGGCCGCGGGCTCTTTGAGGTCCTCGAGCGGCAGGTCCTCGAGGGGCAGTCGTGCTGCGGCGTCAAAGTCCTTGCGCCGCCGGCCGCTCCAGGCCCACACGCAGAGCGCCACGAAGGAGAGGAACCACACGATGGTGACCGCGCTGGAGAGAACGTCGGGGTTCAGGTGCATGGTGAGCTTCTCCTGTCAGCCGCGCGGACGGGCGAGGCCGAGCGACTGAAGGTAGGCGATGAGCGCATCCTGCTCGGTCTTGCCCTCGACGGCCGCGGGGGCGGCGGCAATGTCGGCGTCGGTGTAGGGAGTGCCGAGGTAGCGCAGCACCCGGAGCTTCTTCTGCAGCAGCTCGCCGTCAATCCCGCTCTTCTCGAGCCAGGGGAAGCCCGGCATGTTGGATTCCGGCACGACGTCACGCGGGTTGTGCAGGTGCAGCCGGTGCCAGTCGTCGCTGTAGCGGCCGCCGACGCGCGCCAGGTCCGGTCCGATGCGCTTCGAGCCCCACTGGAAGGGATGGTCGTATTGCGACTCCGCCGCCACCGAATACGGCCCGTAGCGCTCGGTCTCGCTGCGGAACGGGCGGATCATCTGCGAATGGCACAGATAACAGCCCTCGCGCTCGTAGATGTCGAAGCCCGCCTGCTCGAGCGGCGTGCGCGGGGTGATGTGCACCGCGCCCTGTTTGGCCGCCGCGCTGGTCGCGAGCGGGATCACCTCCACGAACCCGCCGACGCTGATCACCAGCACGATCAGCACGATGAGAACCCCAAGCTTCCTTTCGACGACGTCGTGGTTCATGAGCGTGCTCCGGTAGCGGCGACGGCCGAGGCCGGCAGCGGCTCCTCGTCCGGGGCCGGCGCCGGGACCAGCACCGGCTGCGGCGTCTCGCCGCGGATCGTCATCCAGACGTTGTAGGCCATGATCAACATGCCGCTGAAGAACAGGGCCCCGCCAATGAGGCGTACCAGGTAGAAGGGATAGGTCGCCTTGACGCTCTCGATGAAGCTGTAGGTGAGCGTGCCGTCGTCGTTGACGGCGCGCCACATGAGCCCCTGCATGACGCCGGCGATCCACATGGCGGTGATGTAGAGCACCACGCCGATGGTCGATACCCAGAAGTGCACGTCGATGAGCTTGACGCTGTACATCTCGCGGCGGTTGAAGAGGCGCGGAATCAGGTAATACATGGTGCCGATGGTCATCATCGCGACCCAGCCGAGGGCGCCGGAGTGCACGTGACCGATCACCCAGTCGGTGTAGTGCGAGAGCGCGTTGACCGTCTTGATCGACATCATCGGGCCTTCGAAGGTCGACATGCCGTAGAAGGAGAGCGACACGATCATGAACTTGATGATCGGGTCGGTGCGCAGTTTGTCCCAGGCACCCGAGAGCGTCATGATGCCGTTGATCATCCCTCCCCAGGAGGGGGCGAGCAGCAGCACCGAGAACACCATGCCGATCGACTGCACCCAGTCGGGGAGCGAGGTGTAGTGCAGGTGATGCGGTCCCGCCCAGATGTAGACCGAGATCAGCGCCCAGAAATGCACGACCGAGAGCCGATAGGAGTAGATCGGGCGCTGCGCCTGCTTCGGCACGAAGTAGTACATCATGCCGAGGAAGCCGGCGGTCAGGAAAAATCCCACCGCGTTGTGGCCGTACCACCACTGCATCATGGCGTCGATCGAGCCGGCGTAAATCACGTACGACTTCGTGAGGCTCACCGGGATGAAGAGATTGTTGAAGATGTGCAGGACGGCGATCGTGATGATCATCGATGCGTAGAACCAGTTGGCGACGTAGATGTGCTGCACGCGGCGTTTGGCGATGGTCCCGAAGAACACGATTCCGTAGACGACCCACACGACCGCGATCAGCAGGTCGATCGGCCACTCGAGCTCGGCGTATTCCTTGCCCTTCGTGATGCCGAGCGGCAGCGAGATGGCGGCCAGGAGGATTACCAGCTGCCAGCCCCAGAAGGTGAAGGCCGCCAGCTTGTCGCTGAAGAGCCGCACGTGGGAGGTGCGCTGCACGCAGTAATAGGAGCTCGCGAACAGCGCGCAGCCGCCGAAGGCGAAGATCACCGCGTTGGTATGCAACGGGCGCAGACGGCTGAAGGTGAGCCACGGGATGTCGAAGTTGAGCGCGGGCCAGTAGAGCTGCGCGGCGATCAGCACCCCGACCGCCATCCCGACGATGCCCCAGACGACCGTCATGATGGCAAACTGGCGCACGACCTTGTCGTTGTAGGTCTCTGTCAGTTGCATGGAACTCCCCGTCGCTGAGAGTCAGCGAGCATCCAGCTAGCAGACCATCTCGCCGCTGCTCAACCTATAAGTAGTTGTGCCTAGCGCGCAGGGGAAATTGGCTAGAATGCGCAGCCGGCAAAAACCCCTGCGCCAAGCTTGCTTTTGGCCAATGGACCAGGGAGGACGCCTGAAAACCTGGATTGCGCTGCTGCGTGGCATCAACGTCGTCGGGCGCCGCACGCTCCTGATGAAGGATCTCGCCGCGATTTTCGAGCGCGACGGCTTGGAGTCCGTGCGCACCTACATTCAAAGCGGCAACGTCGTGTTCGAGAGCGCACGGGGCAGCGCACGGACGCTCGCGGCCCGGATCGGCACGCTGATACTCGCGAAGTCGGGCTTCAAGCCGCACGTGATCGTGCTGTCGGTGGCTGAGTTGGCCGAAGCGGTGAGCGGCAACCCGTTTCCGCAGGCCGACGCGGATCACAAGACGCTGCACCTCTTTTTCTTATCCGAGCGGCCGGCGCGGCCTGA